>DHNF01000095.1:0-3169 GCA_002409375.1 Ruminococcaceae bacterium UBA5423 | reverse complement strand
GCAAAGTGAGGACTATGCCAAGTGCATACCCTGTCACGTCCATCTTGCCGGCGGGTACAACTGTATATGATATGTCGGACAGCGCAAGTTTTGTTTGCTGTTCGGATATACCTGCTTTTTTCAGAGTATCCGATACAAATAGCTGCTCAATAACTTTTGCCATTGAATCAGTTGGAGTACCGCTCATAAAATCTGTAACCGTAAAACGCAGTGACGGCATTGTTTCGCCTTCTAATATTTCAAGCAACGCAACAGTTTTGTCGCTTTCGATTGTCTCTTTGTATTGCGAAATTTTATTAGGGTCGCCTTTTGTAAATTCAACATCAGAAAAAGCGAGTGACAACGCCTCTAATGCTCCCGGTACAAGGCTGTTTTGGTCCAATAGATAACAGGTATAATTCTTTTTCTCATCCCCGGGCTCAGCCCCTACATCGCCGGAATCCCCTGAGTCGCCGCCACTAATTATTGCTGGAATTGAGCAGGCGGCAAATATTAGCACCAGTACCAGTACAGTTGTTATAATAAAGGCTTTTTTACGAACATTATCTTTTAATGTAAATGCAAATACCGTTAATATATCTCTCATTCTGCTGCACCTACTTTTTCAATAAATATTTCATGCAGTGACGGTTCGCGGATTTCGTACCGTTCAGGGTAAATATTGTTATCGATCAAATTGCGCAGAAAAGCCTGTGCATCATCGTCACCGTTAATTTTAAATTCGCAACCGTCAGCAATCTGTTCTAAAAGTGTTAGTCCGTGCTTATCGGCTATTAATTTAACATTGTCTATTATCGATGTATCACATTTAAGCGATAGATTTGTATGACCATAACCGGCTTTAATTTCACGAAGGTTTCCCTCAAGCACCGAACGACCCCTGTCAAGTATTACCAAATCTTGGCAGTACTGCTCCATCATATGCATTTGGTGGCTTGACATAATAATTGTGCAATTATTACCAATCAGCTCGTCTATGACGCCCTTAAAAACATCTGTGTTTATTGGATCAAGACCGCTAAAAGGCTCGTCCATAAAAATCAGTGTAGGATCATGTATTAGAGTGGCTATAAGCTGAATTTTTTGTTGATTTCCTTTAGACAGCTTTTCGGCAACCATTCCGGCATATTCAGTAACACCAAGACGGTTCATCCAGAATTTGGCCGCACGATTCGCATCACTTCGGTTCATTCCGCGAAGCTGAGCAAAATATACAAGCTGTTCTTCAATGCGAACTTTCGGGTATATGCCCCTTTCTTCGGGCATATACCCGAATTTTACCGTATCGCGGTTGACAGGCAGTCCATTCCATGTAACCTCGCCCTGATCTTTTTCCATAATTCCTAATATCATGCGAATGGTTGTCGTTTTCCCTGCACCGTTAGTACCCAGAAGACCGAATACTCCCGGTCGGCTTATTTCAAAGGATAAGCCGTCAACGGCTTTTTTATCACCGAAAGACTTGCTTATGTTTTTTACGGTTAAAGCCAAATGCCTTACCTCCCCATGTTTCATATACTACAATATATAAATTTTATCATAGTAGATGCCGTATTACAACAATTTTTTAATAGTTAGATTGATATAGCACATTGCATTTTGTTCGACAATAAAGTATAATTTTTTAAGTTCAGATTTGAGTTGGAATGGAGTTATTTTATGTACAAATGTATTTCCGTTTTGGTATGTGTATTGTTAATGCTGTCATTGTCATCTTGCAATGAAGCTGTCGTACCCAACAGTCAACCTGTAGAACAGACGACAAAACCAACGCCGTCAACAACAGCTCCAACAGTGCCTGCCAAAGACATTAATCCCCTTACCGGACTTTTTGACATAATACCGGCTCAATCAGTGCGCCCCGTTTGCGTAATGATTGGCAACGATGACCGCTCACGGCCACAGGCAGGCATAGATAAAGCGGATATGTATGTCGAAGCGGAAACCGAAGGCGGTATTACACGCATTATGGCCGTTTTTGCAGGAGTTGCGCGTGTGCCCGGCAAGCTTGGCCCAATTCGCAGTGCACGCACGCCATTTATTTTGATTGCAGAATCGCTGGGTTCGGTGTATTGCCATGCCGGCGGCAGCCGTGCAGGCCTTAATGTGTTAAGAACGGCTGATGTTGGCAATATTGATGCGCTGTATGGAATCAATAATTCTGCCTTTTGGAGAGATGCCGGGCTGAGGAATTCAAAAGGACTGGAATACAGCATGATGACAAGTGGCGAAAGGCTGAATACACGTATAAAAGCATTTAGGTTTTCGCAAAAGACCAATAATCCTTCTCCATTTGCTTTTGGCGGGTCAATATCCGGTTCAAGCGCAGAAAACATTCAGGTTAAGATGTCCAATCTTCAAACTTTGAGTTTTCGTTACGATGCGGACAGCGGTCTTTATACAAAAATAAACGGTACCCTATCAAGAGGTACTGCACATAAAACGATAGACGGTGCAATATTAAAAGCAACTAATATAATAATAATGTATGATAATAAGTATAATGAGGACGGTCGAACCATTAGCTTTCGTTTGCAAAACGGTACCGGATTGTTGGTGTCAGGAGGAAAGAGTCGGCAAATTCGTTGGAGCAGATCAAAGGGAAGCCTTGTGTTTACCGAAAATGATGGCAGCAAGTTAATGTTGCCGACAGGCAAACCATATATATGTTTAACAGACAGCAGCAATTCATCTAAAACGGTTATAACATAAAAATCGAAAAAAAGTGATAAAATTGTCTGCTTATACACAATATAAAGGAAAAGGCAAGAAAAAAAGAAAAAGGGTGTTGACAAACTTAAAGTGTGATGGTATTATAGCTAAGCGCTCTTGAGAGCCCCCCAAAAAACGGGGCGACGCAAGAGTTTGCATAAACCGCAAATCCATGTAACAACGCGGGTTTAGCGGCAGCCGGACGGAAAAAGCGCAAGATGAAAAGGCAACAGTCTTTTCTGGCAGAGCAAAAAGAGTTCGGCGCAGGGGACCTTGAAAATTAAACAAAGAGAGAAAAGAAATAACCCGTTCAATTTACACGGAAATTAATTTCCGTAACAAAAACGGACAAAGGCGTAAAAGCGCCGGCGTCAAAAAGAGCTAAACCAAGCTTTTAAAAAAGATTAAATTCGCACAAGCGATTTTGATACAATTTTTTAGAGAGTTTGATCCTGGC
>DHNF01000043.1:11483-16126 GCA_002409375.1 Ruminococcaceae bacterium UBA5423 | reverse complement strand
TTAACAAGAAACAGTATAATATCTGATTAAAACAGGGTGTGATGAAGTTCATCACACCCTGTTTTTACAGTTTTAGCTGAATATATTTAGTCTCCGCAAACGGTATTATTCAGTGAATATTATTTATTTTTGAATTATCTTGCCATCACATAGCTCGATTATGCTGTCACAAACTGACGAAGCCGCCTGCCGATGGGATACAAAAATACATGTTTTATCAGGCATAGCGCACAAGTTTTTAAGAATTTCTGCTTCTGTTTTTTCGTCCAGTGCCGAGGTTGCCTCGTCCAGAAGCAAAATCGGGGCATCGCATAGTATTCCCCGTGCTATTGACAACCGCTGGATTTGCCCCTCGGAAAGACCCATTCCCCGTTCACCAAGCATGGTATCCATACCTTTCGGAAGTTCTTTGATAAAATCTGCAATCCCCGCTGTCTCAAGGGCACGCCATGCTTGATCATCTGTGGCATTGGGACACCCGAACATTATATTTTGTTTGATAGTACCCGACAGTATCAAATTTCCCTGAGGAACATATGAAAATAACGAACGGGTATGCGCCCCGATTTCAATGTCACCTTGCAAAGTATCGAGGATAATCTTTCCTTGAGTGGGCTCAAGGAAACCCAAAAGCATTTTTAAAAGAGTGCTCTTTCCAATTCCCGAGTGGCCTTTAACAGCAATGAAATCACCTTTATTGATATACATATCAGCATGTAAAAAAATTTGCTCGTCGCCGTAAGAAAAAGACATGTCCTTAATTGCAATGCCCCTCATTTTTTCAGGGGAAACATTCGGCAAAGTAACAGAACATTCTTCCTGCGGTAGGTTTTCAAGCTCTATAAGGCGTTCGGCAGATGCCAGCATATTGTAATACTGCGGTGCCATCCCCGACATATTGCGAAAAGGCAATTGGATTTGTTGCACGATTTGCAAAAAGGCTGTAAGTGCACCAAATGTAATCATGCCACTTGCCAAACGCCATGCACCCCATGCAAGCGCAACATAATAACTGCCTGAAAATAACACAAACACCGCGGTGCTTGCAAGACTTGCCAGATTGTTTCTACGAACCTTCCTCTTAAAATTCAGATTTTGCAGCTCATATAACTGTTGCCCCGCCTGATTTTGCGCATTAAAAGACTTAACAACGATCCAATTTTCAATGCATTCCTGAATAAACGAGCGTGTTTTTCCATGGGTTTCTTGGCACTCACGGTGGATTTTTTTCATTTTGCTACCATAAAACCGGCTTAGAACAAACACCGTCAGCCCCACGGCGAGCAAAATCACCGTGAATGAAGCATCCACAATAAGCAGCACGGTTATACATGCAATCAGCCTTGTTATCATAGAAACCCAGCGCGGTATTAATGTCACAAGAGCGTTTACAACTACAGAAACATCGCTGGTCATGCGTGTTAAAATATCCCCCGAATGATAGCTGCTTACCGACTGCCACTTTTTCGAAAATATCTGCAAAAACAATCTTTGATTGATTCTCATTTCGGTTTTTCCGAGTACATGTATGCTAAGATGGCTTTGCACAATACGAAGAACGGCCTGAAGCATTAGAACACCTAACAGCTTTGTACTCTCCCGCCACATATCACCCTCGGCGGCGCCAGTAGCGATATCAACGACAGTGCGTGAAATTAAGGCAAACCAAATAGTACACAGCGATATAATAATGCCCAGCACCGTTAGTATTATTATTATCGATATACCTTTTCCGGCGGCTTTTAATATCCACTTTTGTGTATTGATATTCTTCATTGTGGCCTTTTCCCGTCAGATATTTTTTTTGCAACACGATGTGCCTTAAGCAAATACGGGCGAATTCTGCGCAAACGCCACCACAATCCGACCCATTGACGATAAATAACACCGTTACAATCAATAAATCGGTTTTTTCGGTAAAACCCCTTGGCAACTGCGACAATTTGTTCAGGTTTAATGCCTTTTTCCACAGCAGTCTGTGCATCACCCAGCATTGTATAAACCCCGTCGTTCACCGCAACAATTCTATGCAAAACATACTGACCGTTTCTTCTGATATACAATGGCACATCGCCTTTTTTTAGCTTGCCAACCTCCGGCTTTCGGAGCACGACCTGATCGCGGTTGTGTTCTAAAAGCGGCTGCATACTGTTGCCTGTTACGGTCAAAACAACATCCAAGCCATCGTCAAAACAGCCGTTTATTAAGGGGGATATTTCACTTAAAGAGGTCCTGACAACTTGTTTTTCCACATGACTACTCCGTAAGATTATTTTGATTTAGATTCTCGATAAACTTGTCAACATCATGTGACGCCGTTTGCTCGTCCACATCAAACTCCTGCAATAAATCATCGACCAGTTGCTGACGACTGCATTCTTTTTCAAGCTTTTTCCAAAGAAATGCAGCAGTATCATTAAGCTTGATTATACCCCTTAAATCAACAGTACGCGAGCCTACCGGTACTACTATTGACTCTCCGCCTATTTCGCGCAGCATGTACCCACTTTTAATTTTCACGGCATATTCCTCCCTATTATTTCTTTATACACAGTCTCAACCGCCTGGCGGCTAATATTACAGTGCAGTCTATATACAGGAACGCTTTTCATAAGTTTTTCCATCGAATCAAGCAGCCGCACACCAAGTGCCTGGTCACAGGCAGGACGCGCAACAGCATTTGCCATTTCATAATATGTATCGCCGATATTAAGCCGTTCAATGCGGTTTTGCTCCGACCTTTCCAAAAACACAATTGCAGTAAGCGGAGCTCTTATATTATTGTTAATGTCAGTTTTGCCGCTCCACGGCGTACCATAAAGAAACGGCTGCCCGCCCACAAAGCGGACGGCCGGTTTATCATCATTGATAATACTAACACTATCTGACAAATATTTTCGCCACAGGCCGGCATGTGTGGATTTGCCTGTGCCGGAAATCGCTGAAAATGCAATTCCCTTACCGTCATATTTAAGAGCTGACGCGTGCAGAACCAAACCGCCTTCTATGGCAAGCCGGTTAGAAAATGCCATGCCCGTATACATATATTCAAAATCAGTCAATGAAAAGACTGAATGCCTTCGGGTGGCAAGCTGCGTTATTTCGACATTGGAATAATCGGTGTCATATACTGTACAACTGACAACTTGCTTATTTTTGTTAATACTATAATAATAAAAGCGCCCGTCCTCAGTTTTTGCTAATGTAAGCGCACGAATTTTTTCTATGGTGTCGCCCTTGGGCAACACCATTATTTCATTTGCACAGCTTTTTATTGTCATACGAGCATCTATGTGTTCTTCGTTATCCCGTATTCTGTACGCCATGAGCCTTTTTTTGAAAAACTCTTTGTCATGGCAAGTGAAATCAATGGGAATTTCCGCCACTTTTATTTGTAACATATTAAAACCTCTTATGTTGAACTACACAGTCATATGTTCATGCCGGGCAATTATCGTGAGGCGAGTGTTCCAAAATTTGTATCATCAAGCTTTCCTATTACCATTTGAGTAATTTCATCAAATACACTGCGGAAAGGACAAGCATCCATTGGTAAGCAGTTACAGGTATAATCCCCGTCCATGCATCTGCTGAACCGATAGGGCCCCTCGACAGCTTCAATTACCTGCCGTAAAGTAATTTGATCGGGCTGCTGCGTTATCATATATCCGCCATGAGCACCTTTATATGATTTAACTAACCCCGCGGCCACAAGCTTACGCATTATCTTAAGGGTAAAACGCGGTGAAACCGAAGTTTTGTCCGCTATGGTCGCAGCATCAAGCCTTTTGCCTTCCGGTTTAGAGTGACTTAAATATTCCATGGCAAGACAATGCACAATACGCACCGCATAGTCAGATTCAAGATTTATATGCACTTAAAAGCTCCTGCCTTTCAAAATATTAACACAAGATTTGCTAATTAAAATCATACCAACACTATGAGCCGGCAAACATGCAATTAATCAAGAAAATCCTTTAGCTTTTTACTCCTGCTCGGATGTCTTAATTTTCGCAACGCTTTCGCCTCAATCTGGCGGATACGCTCACGAGTAACTTCAAACACCTTGCCCACTTCTTCAAGTGTACGAGGTCTTCCGTCCTCCAAGCCAAAACGCAGGCTAAGCACTTTCTCCTCACGCGCAGTTAAGGTTGAAAGCACATCTCCCAGCTGTTCTTTCAACAAAATTTGTGATGCTGCATCGGCAGGGGCCGGGGCATCATCATCGGGTATGAAATCACCAAGATGGCTGTCCTCTTCCTCTCCGATAGGCGTTTCAAGGGAGACCGGCTCTTGTGCAACACGCATAATTTCACGAACTTTTTCGACGGGCATATCGAGTTCATGTGAAATTTCTTCGGCATTTGGTTCACGCCCGTTTTTGTGCAAAAGCTGACTTGATGCCTTTTTCACTTTATTTATAGTTTCAACCATATGAACAGGAATACGAATAGTGCGTGCTTGATCGGCGATTGAACGCGTTATAGCCTGGCGAATCCACCATGTAGCATAAGTGGAAAATTTAAATCCCTTTGTATAATCAAACTTTTCGACAGCCTTAATAAGACCGAGGTTGCCTTCCTGGATCAAGTCCAAAAACTGCATTCCTCGACCTACATAGCGCTTAGCAATACTTACAACCA
>DHNF01000043.1:10833-11334 GCA_002409375.1 Ruminococcaceae bacterium UBA5423 | reverse complement strand
GCGCTTAGCAATACTTACAACCAGCCTCAGGTTTGCCTCGGACAGGCGTTTTCTGGCAATATCATCACCATTACTTATGCGTATTGCCAATTCAATTTCTTCTTCGGGCGTCAACAGCGGAACACGCCCTATCTCTTTGAGATATACTTTGACAGGGTCGTCAATCGCAATTCCCTCAGAGCTAACCGCAACATTAGGCTCCTCGGTGTCAGAAGTTGCCTCCAGCTCAAGATCTATATCCGAAAAAGCTTCGGCTTCAAAATCATCGACAATTTCAATGTTTTGAGACTCGAGTACATCATAAACCTTGTCCATTTGTTCCGGATCAAATTCCACATCTTCAAACTTATCAAGTATTTCCTGTGTAGTAAGCTTACCCTTGGAGCGTCCCTTTACCAGCAATTCTTTAATTAGCGTTTTAGGGTCCTTTTTTTCAGTCTCACCGTTTGCGTTTAGATCTGCACTGTCGTCAGATACGGCTTGTTTGGTGTCTTGCTTTTT
>DHNF01000043.1:9331-10678 GCA_002409375.1 Ruminococcaceae bacterium UBA5423 | reverse complement strand
CTTGTTCAGGTTCAATTTCGACCTTTTCGATTTCATCAAATTCATTTTCGTCCGGATACCCTTCAAGTATTGACATATTGTCAAATTCCTGATTAAACATTTGCTTTCCTCTTTCTCAACTGCTTTTTTTTATAACAATCACAATACTAACTTCACCGCCAACTTTATAAGAATGCGAGTGAGTCATGTTGTATGCATAATAAGCTAAATTTTCTTTGCCCTAAGTGCATCAAGAACTTCCATTATTTTATCGTCCTCAATCTGTGCGGGATTGTGCAACACCTTAAGTCTGTGTTCACTTTTAATCACATTTGCAAGCTCTAACACATGCTCCGGTGTATGCACAGATTCCCGTGCATTTTGAACCATGCGCGAAATATAAGACATCTCATCATCATGGTAATCTGCCGCCAAAAATGAAAGCTCTGTCATTTGTCCCTGCCGGTGCCTTTCAGTAAGGCGCTGATAAAGTTCGCGATTAAACTGGGTCACAATTGACTCGGGTTCAAGATGTTCAAAAACAATATCTATATAATCAGGATGAAGTATCAGCAGACCCAACAGCTCCTCTTCGGCGCGTGCAGCTCGCAAATGCTCGCCTGCTTCTGGATTAACTTTGCGCACAGCATCTTCAGAATTTCTGACTGCATGGGAAAGCTCCCTTTTCTTTCGCTGTTTAATGTCGGCTTTTTTATACCTCATCACTTGGTCCAAAATTGCCTGCTTGCTAACCGACAGCTCGTCCGAAAGTTTGCTTGCATATACATCACGCTCAATCGGGCTGGTCAACCGCGAAAGAATCTTAGTCGCTTCTCTGAGATATGCAATTCGTCCGTCGGTTGTATTCAATAAATGCGTTTGTCCAAGCTCAATAAGCTGGTATTCAACATCATTGACAGAGCGCTCTATCAAAAGTTTAAACCGTTCGGGCCCATATATTCGGATAAATTCTTCCGGATCTTTGTTGTCGGGTAATGTAACAACACGAATTTGCACACCGGTTTTTCTAAGAAGCGAAATTGCACGCTGTGCACCCTTTTTGCCGGCAGCATCAGCGTCAAAAACCTGTATAACCTCGCGTGCATACCTGGAAATCAGACGCGCATGCTCCTCGGTAAAAGAAGTACCAAGTGCAGCAACCGCGTTGTCAAACCCTGCTTGATGAAGAGCAATGACATCCATATAGCCCTCACACAAAATTAAGCTGTCTTTTTTGGATGACTTTGCAAAGTTAAGGGCAAAAAGTCCGTTTGTTTTTTTGTAAACAAGCGTGTCCGACGAGTTAATATATTTTGGTTTAGAATCATCAAGTACACGCCCGCCAAAAGCTATGACATTACCGCGTAT
>DHNF01000043.1:450-9220 GCA_002409375.1 Ruminococcaceae bacterium UBA5423 | reverse complement strand
TATGACATTACCGCGTATATCAATAATCGGAATAATAATTCGCCGTCTAAAGATATCATAATAACCGCCCGTTCTTGAGCTTTTCTTTGTTAAAAAAGCTGCGGTAAGCTCTTGATCTCTATAGCCCATTTTCCTCATCTCGTTGAGCAATGCGAAACCATCCGGCGCATATCCCAGTCCAAAATGCTTTATTATCCTGTCGGTATACCCTCGGCTGTAATAGTACTCCAGTCCGGTACGACCTTCCGGAGTATACAATACATTGTGGTAAAATCGCGCGGCACTGCGGTTTATTTCCAGAATTTTAACACGCAGTCTGGATGTCGCATCATCGGCTTTATCCTCGGGCATTTTCATACCCGCACGGTCTGCAAGAAAGCCGACTGCATCAATATAGCTTAAGTTTTCAATTTTTTTAATAAAGGTAATGACATCCCCGCCTGCGCCGCAGCCAAAGCAATAAAAGGATGTCGTTTCGGGATAAACGGTAAACGAAGGCGTCTTTTCACCATGAAACGGGCAGAGCCCAACCGCCGTGCGCCCCCTCTGCTTTGTGCGCACATAAGCAGACACTACGTCCTCTATTCGATTTCGACTAATAAGATCTTGTAAAAAAGCATCGGGTAACGACACGGTATATCCCCCCTTAAAGCCATTTAATATGATAAATCAGGTTTATTAAGTGTTAGTATGCCACTAATTGGAAAACTTCATTCCCTTTACTTGCCAACTTCGAGGAATAAAAAGACTATTATACACTTCTAATGCATAATTATCGGTCATCCCCGCTATATAATCGCATACCGCCCTGCTTGCACCATCACGATCAGCTATTGAACAGTATTCGTCAGGTAAAAGCCGGGGTTTGTCTTTAAAATAAAAAAACATACGCTTTATAAGACCGTCTACTTTTTTCTCCTCACCTTTGGCAACAGGATTAGTATAAACACTTTCAAACATAAATTCATGCAACCGATCAAATGCTTTGGCAGTATGCATATCCATTTTAATGTTATCGGTGCTATTTTCAATTATTGAAACAACAAGTGTATCAATGCGCTTTGTCCGACCTTTTCCCAGCACTTCCAGTATTTCGGCAGGAATCATTTCCTCTTTAAGTAAACCGGCGCGTACTGCATCATCAATATCATGGTTTAAATAAGCAACTCTATCGGAAATTCGGACAATATGCCCCTCCAGCGTTGCCGCCTGGTCTCCACATGTATGATGAAGTATGCCGTCGCGCACCTCCCATGTAAGGTTAAGCCCCTCACCGTCTTTTTCGAGTGCCTCAACCGTGCGCACGCTTTGCTCATAATGACGGAAGCCTCCCTCCATTACATCGTTAAGTGCGCGTTCACCGGCATGTCCGAAAGGTGTATGTCCCAAATCATGCCCGAGTGATATAGCCTCGGTTAAGTCCTCGTTAAGCAACAGGGCCCGAGCAATTGTGCGTGCAATCTGAGACACTTCGGCTGTATGTGTAAGACGAGTTCTGTAATGATCGCCCTCCGGAGATAAAAACACCTGTGTTTTGTGCATTAGACGCCTAAAAGCTTTGCTGTGAAGAATACGATCTCTATCACGTTGAAAGGCTGTACGATATGCGCAGCACTGCTCCGGCCTTTCTCTCCCTCGACTTTGAGATGAAAGTGCCGCCTGCTTGGACAAATACTGTTTTTCAAACATTTCGCAGCGTTCGCGTATTGTCATACAGACATCCCCCATTATTTTGCTTTATATATACTTATACTCACGTTTAGCGTCTTTCACCTCTTTTTTAACAAAAAATTTTTGAAATGGTTTTTGTCGAAAAAACACGAAATCTTACGCAGCTTTATATGCGAAAATAAACGCCACCGGTCATCCGAAGACTGGCGGCGCTGAATGTGTTAATCATTATTGATATGTCAACATGATTACCGTTATCCGCTT
The DNA here is from genome assembly GCA_002409375.1 of Ruminococcaceae bacterium UBA5423. GTDB lineage: Bacteria > Bacillota > Clostridia > Oscillospirales > Acutalibacteraceae > Avimonas. Next base: position 7,285 of record DHNF01000043.1, on the reverse strand, counting down.
GCTTACTTTTATTTCATAAGCGGGTGAGACTCTGTGCCTTTATGAAGCTCTGGCCGCATCCTCTTCAAGCCGCTTGGGAGTGCATTTTTTGACAACTGTTTTATTGAATTCGACATCCAAGGTTTTCATATGCTTTTTAATTTCCTTGTCAAATTCCTCATATTTTGCGCCGTATATTACTCGTTCACGGCTTTTTTCAAAACTGTATTGTGTTTGTTCGGGATCGATTCGCAATATCAAGGCAGCCGTATTTGACGTTCCGCCCTGTTTGTATTCAACTATTTTTGCTTTTCCTGCCTTAACCGACTGAACAGCTTTTACAATATGCTCATCATCAATATTTGCATCAAGCGTTCTTAGATTGGGGTCGGTTGGTTCCTCCTCTTCCTGCTCATCTGATCCACTGCCAGTAGTAGTGGTTGCAGTGGCAGTAGTAGTGGTAGTGGTGGTCGTTATCTTAGTTGTAGTTGTGGTTGTAGTTGTGGTTGTAGTTGTGCCGGTTGTTTCAGTTGTGGATTCGGCAGCTCCCGTTGTTGTGGTGGGGACTGGTGTCGAAGTGCTTTCTGCTTGGCTGTCCTCGTTAAACTTTTCAATCACTTTATCAAAATCGCCATTTTTCTCAAACATATCAAGATAACCTTGCAGCTTAGTCTTAACTTCAGCGATACCGTCCTCGTCAAGGTCGGAACCCTGTTGGTCAGTAAGCGGCATTTCAATTGTTTTATAGGTCATAATATTTTTGTCATAATATTCACGAATATCCTTGTCGCTCATCGCGCGTTTACCGCCCTTGTCATACAGGCCGTAAAACAGCGTTGACTCGTTAAATGTCGACGCCTTATACATTTTGCCATAGGACTCTTTATTAAATCCCATCGCAATCATCATATCGTTAGATATAGACTGCATATGAGATTCATATTTCTGCAAATCTTCGTCCGACAGTTTTAGTTTGAATTCGTCCAGCTTGTTGGCAAGTGCCACTTGGCGAATCATAGTATCCCGTGTCAGCTGTTTTATATATTCTTCAACGGACAACTCCTTTTCTTCGTCACCCTCCCCATAGGGCAGCTTTTGCTCCCATGGATTCATATCATATTGCGCATAAGAATTGAGGTTGTAGCTGTAAAACGTCATCTGATATGCATTGAAAAGATACGCTAAGTATTCTCCCGTTGAAAACTTTTTGCCGCCAATAACTGCAGCAGTTTTGGGTGTGGAACATCCGGTAATAAGCAAGCTGCCGGAAAGCAATGCTGCACAAACAGCAAAGCAACCTATAACCTTAAGATAATGAGGCAAATCGCGTAAACGCATGATATATTTCCTCCCTGTGTATACTCATTTTCATATTATACATGCCAAATCAATGTTTGTCCATAACAAATTGCGCACCAAAAACACTGTTTGGGATATAGACTGCAATATTTTTCCGTGTTATACTAATTTTTAATGTATTAATGATATTAGTTTTTATGACGATATATAAAGGGGACACCGGCAAGCGATGACGGTAGTTATTTGCACGCTTAATTCAAAGTATATTCATTGCTCACCTGCACCGTGGTACCTGCTTGCAGGCATTAATGAATATTGCCTGCCAAAAATAAGCGGCGTGGTCGTTGAGGGTACGATTAACGAGCAAACCGACGAGGTTTTAACACGTATTGTCAACAAAAAACCAGATGTTGTAGGATTTAGCTGCTATATCTGGAATATTGAAGCAACATTACATTTATTAAAAAAATTGAAATCTATAATTCCTAATGTAATTTCCGTGCTGGGCGGACCGGAAGTTAGCTACAATGCAGGACAAGTTCTCGAAACCGAACCGTCTGTGGACTATATCATTTCAGGTGAAGGGGAAAAACCTTTTGCCTTGTTCCTTAACGATATTTTAATAGGCAAAAAGCCTCAAGATATCCCGGGCTTGTGTTTTCGCGATAGCGGCCAAATAGCACTTTCAAAGCCACACATTTCCTGTGACCAGCCGCCATCACCCTATACCAAAGAATTTTTCGAAGCCTTAAAAGGCCGTATTGCATATCTTGAAACCAGCCGCGGTTGTCCCTACCATTGCGCATACTGCCTTTCGGGGCGTTGCGGCAGTGTGCGTTTTTTTGATATTGACTGTGCAAAAAAAGAGCTTTTGTTGCTTGCAAACAGCGGCTCAAAAACAATAAAGTTAATTGACCGCACCTTTAACGCAAACAGCAAAAGGGCTAATGAACTATTTTTGTTTATCATAAACAATTACGGCAAAACCATCCCGTACAAAACCAGGTTCCATTTTGAAATAGCGGGCGATATTCTTGACAATCAAACTCTTGATATATTGGCCTTAGCGCCTTTGGGAGCAATACAGCTTGAAATAGGCATGCAAAGCTTTAATGCCGATGCGCTAAACGCCGTTTGCCGCAAAACAGATTTTGAGCGGCTAAAAATCAATATTAAACGACTTGTTGAAAATGCCAATATGCATATCCATATTGATTTGATTGCAGGTTTGCCATATGAAGATTATAAAAGCTTTGAGCAAAGCTTTAACACAGCGTTCGAGTTAAGACCAAACATGCTCCAGCTTGGGTTTTTAAAATTGCTTAATGGCTCTGCCATGCGCGATCAGCCCGACAAATATCCGTGCCGTTTCAGTTCACGACCGCCGTATGAAGTTATTGAGACACCATGGATGTCAACAAGCGACTTGCAAAGTTTGCACAGAACCGAAGACGCACTGCAACGCCTATACAACAGCGGCCGCTTTATACGCACAATAGACTATTTGCTTGAGAATATTTCTTGTACTCCATTTGAGCTTTTCAAAAGTTTTGGCGAATATTTTGCACAATATGGAAATAAGCGAATATCACTTGATGATTATACAGCGCTTGTATTTGAGTGTTTTTCAAATCAAATAAACATTGATAAAACTGTTTTGCGGGACATAATGGTATGCGACCGCCTGTCTACCAATCCATCAGGGCATATCCCTAAAGCACTAAAGATAAATAATGAAATAATTGATAAAAAACTAAGGAAGTTAAAAAGAAGCAATGTTAAACCGGGAATAAAGCGGGGAGCTGCCTTCCTTTATTCGGAAAAATGTGCAGTATATGCAGATTATATAAACAAAAACCCCGTGACAGGTCAATACCCGCTGACAAAGGTTAAATTATTAGCTGATTGAGAAATGCACGGACGACCACATGCCGCCCGTGCAAATTTCCGTTTCATTAAAAACGCGCTAAAGCATCACACTTCTTGCTCGGCCTGTTTAATATACCTTTTCAGGTTATCAAGACCAATGCGAATTCCTAAAATCGGGTCCTCCATGCCTTCATATTCAATTGAAATCGAACCATTATATCCCGCTCGCAACAGTGCAGATATGCATTGTTTTACCGGCACATTACCGTGCCCTATTATTGCACCGCGCAGATAGTTGCCGGCTCTCGATTTAAAAAAGCCCTCTCCCGGTGATGGGTGCATCCCGCTCTTTACATGAAAATCCTTGGCGTGGACATGAAAAGCATAGGGTGCAGCACGCCCTACTGCAATAACAGGGCTTTCATCTGCGCACAAAAAATTGCCGATATCAACAAGCCAACCAAAATTGGGGTGCGCAACAGTATTTACAAGTCTTTCTACCCGTTCGCTATCCTGACAGAAAAATCCGTGATTTTCCACCATTGTGTGCACACCTAAATCAGAGGCATATTCGGTGACTTGTCTGCACGCATCGGCAATATGCGGCAGTGCGTTGTCAAATCCCCTAAACTCCCGCTTATCTTTCGCAAAGCCGTTTGTTGCGTCATGGCGCACACCGCCCGCTCCCAACAACACAGCCAAGTCAATCTGTTTTTTAACCCGCTCAATTTCAGCATTAACATCGCCGCCGCTTCCGGTCAAAAAGTCTGCACCAAATGTGTAGTTTAAAATATCGATTTTGCATTCGTCCGCCTTTTTTCGCAGCTTTTCGGCATACGTTTGTTGTGACGAGCCATCATGAGGTATAATATCGACAAACTCAATGGCATCAAAGCCCATATCCGCCGCACGCTCAATGCAGTCCGACTGGGACATTGCACCATCATTGATAAGGCGGGAAAAGCTGTAAGAACTAACTGCAGTCTTCATTTTTAAAGCCTCCGTTGTCAGTTGATAACCACTTCATGTCCTGTACGGGCAGATTCGTAAATAGCATCTAAAATTTTCATTAAATCAACACCGTCACTTGCCGGTGATTTACAAGGCACGTTATTGCGTATACAGTCAACAAAATGGTTAATTTCATTTTCAAACAGACCGTCAAACGAAAGAGCTGTCGGAGTAGCCAGACTGACATTGGCTAAATAATCGTTTATTTCCGTGTAAATTTCGAGTTCCGGATCAAGCTTTGCACCGGCTTTTGTGCCGAACAGCTCAATTTTGCCCTCGTCCTTTTTAATGTTAAGGCTGAAACTGGCCTCTATTGAAAGTACTGCTCCATTATCAAATCTAATTAGTGCAGTTGCCAAATCCTCTACATCGCAAATATCGTCGGTGCTTTTGTCAGCTGATGAGTATCCATTGCTGCCCTTTATGTTTTTGCGGTCACCCAGCTTGTTAAATGTTGCTCCATAAACAGACACAGGCTTTTGATTGCCGAAAAGATAGCGCACCAAATCAATTACATGCACACCAAGATCAATTAGAGGGCCGCCGCCCGAACGGGATTTGTCGCCAAACCAGCCGCCCGGATTACCATTTCGCCGCAGATAAGTGGCTTTGGCATAATACAAATCGCCGAAATATCCTGAATTGATAAAATCTTTAAGCACCATGCAATCATTGCCGAAACGGCGGACAAACCCAATCATCAAAAGCTTGCCGCTTTTTTGCGCTGTTTGTTGCATGTTTAATGCACTTTCTGCAGTCATTGCCATGGGTTTTTCGCAAAGAACATGCTTACCCGCTTCAAGCGCAGCAACAGTGCATGATTCGTGGGCGCAATTCCATGTGCACACACTGACAGCATCAAGTTCGGGCAGAGCACTTAACATTTCGTCCTTGTCGGTAAAAAGTCTTGTTACATTGTGGCGTTGCCCCATTTCATGCAAACGCTTTTCATTTATGTCACAAAAAGCATACAGCTCGACATCGGGGTTCTTTTTATATGCGTCAATGTGCACTGCTGAAATGCCGCCTGTCCCGATAATACCTATTTTTATCTTGCTCATTTCATTTGTACCTTCCTTTAGCCTATATAAGCTTTCTCAAAAATTGGACGGCGTCTTTTATATCCTTTTCGGGATTTTGTCCTACCTCACGCTCAACGGTAAGATATCCATGATAGCCGATTTCATCAAGCGCTTTTAGGTAATTTGGAAAATCCACGTCCCCTTGCCCAAGCGGCAATTCGACAAATGCTTGTTCCTCTTGTATAACATCCTCGATCATGCCGTATATGACTTCCGGGTCACATTCAATAAGCCGGCGGCCATCCTTTGCATGTGTATGTACAATATAGTCGCGCAAGGTATATACTGCCTGAACAGGATCGTCGCCTGTCACCATCACGAAATTTGCAGGATCAAAATTCACAGCAACGCCTTTTGAGCCCAACGAATCCAAAAACTTTTTTAACGTAACTGCAATTTCGGGTCCTGTTTCCACTGCAAAATGAGCATTTAAGCTATCGGCATAGCTGCAAAGTTGTCCGCACGCGTCCTGCATGATTTTATACCGCTCGTGCGAGGTGTCTTCGGGAACAACTCCGATATGCGTTGTGACTATGTCAGTTTCAAGCTCTTTAGCCATATAAAGAATGCGTTTTGAGCGTTCGATCAAATCGGGATTTTTTTCAGGATTGCCAAATCCATGCCCTAAATCACCGCACAGTGCTGAAATCACAAGCCCGTGGTCTTTAACCAATTTTAAAAATTCGCGGCGTTTTTCTCCCACAAGCACATCGGCAGACAACTCACCATTTGTAGCATAAACCTGTATGCCCTGCGCACCGACATCGACGGCTTTTTTTAGTGCAGAGCGTACATCCGTACGAAACGAGTCCAGCATAACTCCAATAGAAAATGAATACATTGCTATCCCCCATTTAAAATGATGTTGCTTTCTTTGAGTTTATTTTATAAAATATTATCATCTCAGTAAAGGTACTATATTAACGGTTATTAACACAATATTGTCTTTTAGGGGGAATTTAAGTTTGCCTGCCAAATATGAGCATCATGTCCTTCACGACCCGGACTTTCCAATTATATTTCATTCCGACACGCTGTCTGAAAAGCAATCATTTCTTGCACACTGGCACGAAAACCCGGAGCTTTTATTCTTTAGACAGGGACATGCAAGTATATACTGTGACACTGTTGAAATTAGCGCTACGGCCGGTGACTTGATTGTAGTTAACAGCGGGGCATTGCACACAATACATAGCAAATCGCCTTTATGTGAGTATTACTGCCTGATAATTGATAAAACATTTTGTGAAGATTTTGAGCTTCCTGTTAGAGAAATATACTTGCGCAGCCCGATAAAAGATGTAAAGGTGCAAGCAAGCTTTGACTTTGTTGCAAAGGAAATGAATGAGCAAAACTCATATTACAAAACAGCGATAAAAGCCGAGGTTATATCGCTTATGGTAAGGCTTTTTCGCATATCTCCCGGGCAACCTGCCTGTGAAAACAAGCACAGCCGCCACCTTGAAATGGTGCGCAAGGGTATTAGATACATACGGCAAAATTACAAAGAGCAAATTTCAATAGACGACATCTGCAACCATGTAGGTTACACCAAGTATTATTTCTGCCGTGTATTTCGCGAAATAACTGGAAAA
>DHNF01000043.1:0-268 GCA_002409375.1 Ruminococcaceae bacterium UBA5423 | reverse complement strand
TATTTCGCGAAATAACTGGAAAAACTGTTATAGATACCGTCAACTTTATGCGCTGCGATTATGCGAGAACGCTGTTGCTTAGCGGACGCTTTAATGTCGGTGAAAGTGCAGAGCTTAGCGGATTTAATAATCTTTCGTATTTTTCTAAAATATACAAACGGCATATGGGGGTTTTGCCGTCCGAAACATGGCAAATTTCTGAACGAGAAAAGAAATAATTTTGGCACTATGTAAAAAACTATAGGCTTACTAAAAAACTATAGGTGCA
>DHNF01000133.1 GCA_002409375.1 Ruminococcaceae bacterium UBA5423 | reverse complement strand
GCGAAGTCCTGGCATTTATATGGTAAGGGGGGCAAATTGATATTATGTCGAGAATAGGACGAAAACCTATAACCATCCCTGCCGGCGTTGAAGTCAAGGTTGAAGACGGCACAGTAACTGTTAAGGGTGCAAAGGGAACACTAACACAAAAAATACACCCGCTTATGTCGATTGAAATAGACAATGGTACAGTTAATGTTTCGCGACCTGACGACGAGAAACAAAGCCGGTCAATACACGGGCTTACCCGTACGTTGATTGCAAACATGATTGAAGGCGTGTCAAACGGCTTTAAAAAGGATTTGGAGATCAACGGAGTCGGCTATCGTGTACAAAAACAGGGGAAGGATCTCATAATGCACCTGGGGTATAGCCATCAGGTGGTTGTCAGCGAGGTTCCGGGCATAACGATAGAAGCTCCGGCACCAAATAAAATCACTATTTCTGGTCCCGACAAGCAACTGGTTGGCCAGTTTGCAGCCGAGGTTCGCAGCAAGCGTCCTCCCGAGCCATATAAGGGAAAAGGAATAAAATATGCAAATGAAACAATTCGCCGCAAGGAAGGTAAAGCCGGCGTAAAGGGCACCAAGTGAGGAGAGTGACAACAAATGGTGAGCAAGCCAAGCAATAACAAAGCGCGACTGCACCGGCACGCCCGGGTTCGCAGCAAGATTAGCGGAACGGCTCAGCGCCCGCGTCTTAATGTGTATCGCTCCTTAAACAACATCTATGCCCAAATTATTGATGATGTCGCGGGAGTAACTATTGCCACCGCATCAAGCATTGAAAAAGACTTTGATGCATATGGCGGCAACAAGGGAGCCGCCCGTAAGGTCGGTACACTAATTGCAAAACGCGCCGCCAAAAAGGGTATAACTGAGGTTGTATTTGATCGTGGCGGCTACATTTATCACGGCCGTGTCAAGGAGCTGGCCGAAGGCGCCCGAGAGGGCGGCCTCAAGTTCTAAGAAAAGGAGGAAATACTTTGGCTAGAAATGACGCAGCAAATCCAGAATTAAATGAGCGGATCGTCTCCATAAACCGTGTCAGCAAAACTGTAAAAGGCGGCCGCGTAATTAAATTTTCAGCTCTTGTGGTTGTTGGTGACGGTAAAGGTAAGGTCGGTTTTGGTATAGGCAAAGCCGGTGAAGTACCCGATGCGATTCGCAAGGGAATTGAAGAAGCGAAAAAAAGCATGATAAGCATATCACTCAAGGGTGGAACTATTCCCCATGAGATTATCGGCAAATTCGGAGCGGGTCGTGTGTTGATGAAGCCCGCAGCGCCCGGTACGGGAGTAATAGCCGGCGGACCGGTTCGTGCCGTTGTCGAGGCCGCAGGCATTAAGGATATTCGTACCAAGGCTCTCCGCTCCAATAACCCGTGCAATGTTGTCAATGCGACGTTGGAAGGTCTTTCACGCCTGCGCACGGCCGAGCAGGCCGCGGCAACAAGAGGAAAGACAGCCGGGCAAACCAAAAATTAATGGGAGGGCAGATCAATGGCAAGAAAAGCAAAGAAAAGCGCCCTTAAGGTTACACTTGTGAAAAGTTTGATTGGTTGCAAAAAAGACCAGATTGCAACTGCAAAGGCTTTGGGACTTAACAAAATAGGTGACAGTACAAACCAGCCCAATAATGACGCCACAAAAGGCAAAGTAGCAAAAATTATCCACCTCGTCGAGGTAACAGAGTCTTAAGCATTCGAGTAAGGAGGTGCGAACAACATGAAACTGCATGAACTCTCTCCGGCACCAGGCTCTAAGCGGGAAAGACGGAGAATTGGCAGAGGGCACGGTTCGGGTCAAGGTAAAACGGCTGGAAAAGGCCATAAAGGTCAAAAGGCACGTGCGGGTCGCGGTGTGCGTCTCGGCTTTGAGGGCGGACAGATGCCTTTACAAAGACGAATTCCCAAGCGCGGGTTCGTCAACATTTTTGGCAAGAAATATGCGCCGGTTAACATTGCCGCGCTTGATGCTTTTGAAAACGGCGCTGTGGTTGATACTCAGTCGCTTATAGGTGCCGGCATAGTCAAAAACACGCTTGACGGCATAAAAATTTTGGGCAATGGCGAGTTGAAGAAAAGCCTGACCGTTAGGGTTGCTGCTTTTTCCGAAACCGCTAAGGCTAAGATCGAGGCTGCAGGCGGAAAGGCAGAGGTGATATAAAATGTTTCAAACTCTGCGCAACGCATGGAAAATCCCCGATTTACGGCAAAAAATTCTTTATACGCTGTTTATTATTTTAATATTCCGTATAGGCTCAGCCATATCTGTACCCTATGTGGATGTCAATGTAATAGCTTCAGCCGTCTCCGAGTCGGGCGGTATCATGGATTATCTGTCTTTGCTGTCGGGCGGTGGTTTTTCAAACGCAAGTATTTTTGCGCTTTCAATTACGCCATATATAAACGCAAGCATAATTATTCAGCTTTTGACGGTAGCCATACCGCCGCTTGAAAGGCTTGCAAAAGAGGGTGAGGCCGGCCGCAAAAAGCTTGCGCAGATCACCCGCTATACCACAGTAGTTCTCGGGCTTATGCTTGGAATAGCGTATTTTTTGATGGTGAAAAACAATTATAACGCCCTTGTCGCGGAAGTTAGAAGCGGATGGAGCTTTTGGTTTGCCGCAGTGGTCATTGTTTTGTGTTTCACCGCTGGTTCGGCACTTATGATGTGGTTGGGTGAACAGATAAATGAACGAGGGTTAGGAAACGGCATATCAATGCTGTTGTTTGCAGGAATTATTTCGCGAGTTCCTTCGGTGGCATCATATTTGTGGAATCTGTTTTATCATGCCGGAATTCAGCAGTTAAACGGCGGAGCAGGACTTAAATATGTTTTGATAGTTCCTATTATTTTGGTTATCTTTTTAGCCATTATAACTTTTATTGTAGTGATTACCGACGCCGAGCGCCGTATTCCTGTCCAGTATGCAAAGCGCGTCGTCGGCCGCAAAATGTATGGAGGGCAGAACACCTATATCCCGATTAAGGTCAACATGTCTGGTGTTATGCCGATAATTCTTGCGGTATCGATGGTTTCAGTACCGTCTGTCATATTCCGGTTTACCGGAACGCCCGAAAAAGGATTTTTTTATTGGATTTATAGGATATTCACTCCTTCCCATCCAGTTTACGCTGTTTTGTATTTTGTTTTAATTATAGGATTTGCCTTTTTCTACGTAACAATCCAGTATAATCCACTTGAAATGTCCAATAATCTTCGTAAGAATTCGGGTGCAATTCCTGGATACCGACCGGGCAAACCAACCGTTGATTACATTAAGCGTGTCCTCAATAAAATTACGTTGATAGGCGCTATTTGTCTCGGTGTTATTGCAGTATTCCCGATTTTCTTCAGCAATGTATCCGGGATACAAGGACTCGCTTTAGGAGGCACGTCGATTATGATTGTTGTCGGCGTAGCACTTGAAACCTCGCAACAGATGGAAAGTCAAATGATGATGAGGCACTATAAGGGTTTCCTTGATTAACAGACGGGAGGAAAGCTTAAAATTGAAAATCATCATACTCGGTGCTCCGGGTGCCGGCAAAGGCACTCAAGCCGAGGCTGTAAGTGAAGCATTAAAAATTCCTACCATTTCCACGGGAAACATTATCCGTGAGGCTCTGAAAAGCGGCAGCGAAATGGGGCTTAAAGCTAAAGAGTATATGGAAAGCGGCAGATTGGTGCCCGATGATGTAGTCATTGGCATTATACGGGACCGACTTTCTTGGCCTGATTGCAAAAACGGCTTTATACTCGATGGCTTTCCACGCACCATTCCACAAGCCGAGGCGCTTGAAAAAATGGGCATTGAAATTGATCGCGTCATTGAAATCAAGGTTGACGATGATGTAATAGCCCGTCGTGTTTCAGGCCGCCGTGTCTGCCCAGCCTGCGGTGCGACCTACCATACAAAGTACAAACTTCCAGAGGTAGAGGACGTATGTGACAGGTGCGGCGACGCCCTTATTCAGCGCAAGGATGACAAACCCGAAACCGTAAAAGAACGGCTGCATGTATATCATGAGCAAACCGAGCCACTAAAGGACTATTATGCTGCTAAAGATAAGCTTTCTGTGGTGGTCGGACAAGAGATTGTGGCTGAGACGACACGTTTGATGCTTGCCGCTCTTGAGGATATAAAATGATTTGCATAAAGAGCAGTCGTGAGTTGGATATAATGAGGGAAGCCTGCATAGTTTCGGCGCGGGCTCTTAAGCTGGCTGGTGAAGCTGTTAAGCCCGGCGTATCTACTGAGGAAATCGATTATGAGATACGCCGGTTTATCGAGAAGCATGGGGCAAAGCCATCTTTTCTTGGATACGGCGGATTTCCGGGCAGCGCCTGCATATCGGTTAACGGCACTGTTATCCACGGCATACCAGGTAAACGTATCATAAAAGAAGGCGATATTGTCAGCATTGATGTCGGGGCCTGTCTAAACGGATTTCACGGTGACAATGCGGCTACCTTTGCCGCAGGTAAAATCTCGTCTAAGGCGCAGGCATTGATTGATACCACAAAACAAAGCCTGTACGAGGGCATAAAAATGGCGCAGGCTGGCAATCGCATAGGTGATATAGGCTCAGCGATTCAATGGTATGTCGAGGTGCGCGGTTACTCGGTGGTACGGCAGTTTGTCGGCCACGGAGTAGGCGCGAACCTGCACGAAGACCCCAGCGTGCCGAATTTCGGCACACCAGGCCGCGGACCCCGGCTTGTTCCGGGTATGACGTTGGCTATTGAACCCATGATAAACGAAGGAACTTATGAGGTTAATATATTAGAAGACGGCTGGACCACAGTGACTGCCGACGGAAAGCTGTCGGCTCATTTTGAGCACACGGTTGCAATAACCTCCGACGGCCCCGTTATAATGACAATACCTTAGAGGTTACCGTACGGCATCAAGACTGTCTTTCGGCTGTCGACCTATCGATTATCACAAAGGGGGGATTTAATTGTCCAAAGCGGACGTTATCGAGCTCGAGGGCACTGTTATCGAAGCCCTGCCAAACGCCACATTCCAGGTAGAGCTGGCAAATGGCCATGTTATTCTGGCACATATATCCGGCAAGCTGCGTATGAATTATATACGTATTCTGCCGGGAGATAAGGTTACGGTTGAAATGTCACCGTATGATCTTACAAAGGGGCGCATTACCTGGAGAACCAAGTAAACTACTACTTTTGGTTAGATTGAGAATAGCCTAATCAAATGGATAAAGACAATAAAGTTATTCCGGACGGTTATATCCGTTCCGTCAGAATGGAGGCTAACCATGAAAGTCAGACCTTCCGTAAAAAAAATCTGCGAAAAATGCAAAATCATTAAGCGTAAAGGCCGTGTTATGGTGATTTGCGAAAACCCCAAGCATAAGCAGCGACAGGGTTGATAACCCTTACATTGGTCGGACAGCTTTTTCAGTATTCATTCATTGCGGCATCATATTAGCGCCGCAACAGAAAGGAAGGAATAAAAATGGCGCGTATAGCTGGTGTTGACTTACCCAGAGACAAACGCATCGAAGTCGGCCTGACCTATATTTTTGGCATAGGTCAGAAATCAGCAAGAGAAATTCTTGCTGCAACGGGAGTAAATCCTGATACGAGAGTTCGGGATTTGACCGAGGACGATGTATCCAAAATCAGAGAGGTTATTGATCACGATTACAAAGTGGAGGGAGACCTTCGCCGTGACATTGCGTTTGATATAAAAAGGCTTATAGAAATAGGCAGTTACCGCGGAATTCGCCACCGTAAAGGTCTGCCGGTTCGCGGACAGCGTTCAAAGACAAACGCACGCACCCGCAAAGGCCCTAAAAGGACTATTGCGAACAAAAAGAAATAAGAAGGAGATTTAAAGTATGGCTGCTGCTAAATCCGGTGCGCGCAAGGGTGCAACCACCCGCCGCCGCAAAGAACGCAAAAATATTGAACGTGGCGTTGTACACATTCAGTCTACGTTTAACAATACCATCGTAACCATCACCGACACTCAAGGAAATGCCATTTCGTGGGCAAGCGCCGGCGAACTGGGTTTTCGCGGTTCGAGAAAGTCCACCCCTTTTGCTGCGCAGAGCGCGGCTGAAACCGCCGCAAAGGTCGCTATGGAACATGGGCTTAAGCATGTTGAGGTTTATGTAAAAGGGCCGGGTGCCGGCCGCGAGGCTGCAATTCGTGCTTTGCAGGCCGCCGGACTTGAAGTCAATTTGATAAAAGACGTGACGCCTGTTCCACACAACGGGTGCCGTCCTCCAAAAAGAAGACGCGTATAATCGATTAAAGGAGGTGCTACCACTATGGCAAGATATACAGGTGCGGTGTGCAGAATATGCCGCCGCGAAGGACAAAAGTTATTTTTGAAAGGCGACCGCTGCTATACAAGAAAATGCTCCGTGGATCGTCGGTCGTACGCTCCGGGTCAACATGGCCAGGGTCGCAAAAAGGTTTCGGAATATGGAAAACAGTTGCGCACAAAGCAACATGCTCGCCGTTACTATGGAGTTCTCGAAGGACAATTCCACCATTATTTTGAACTGGCTCAGAAAATGCCGGGAGTCAAGGGTGAGAACCTGCTGGCTTTGCTCGAATCCCGTTTAGATAATGTTATTTATCGTTTGGGCTATGCAAGCTCTCGCGCACAGGCGCGTCAGTTTGTGCTTCACGGACACTTCACCGTAGATGGGCGAAAAGTTAATATTCCGTCTTTTCTTACCAAAATCGGACAGGTAATCGGTGTTAAGGAAAGCAGCCGACAGAATGAATATATCAAGTCTATCATTGAGGCTAATTCATCACGACCGGTTCCCAAATGGTTAGAGTTAAATAGAGACACGCTCGAAGCAAAAATAGTTTCAATGCCCGACCGTGAAGATATTGATCTTCCAATTGAGGAAACTCTCATCGTTGAGCTGTACTCGAAGTAGCACAGTATGCAAAGGTTTTGCCTTTTGGTGCCGGTCTGAATTTTAGTATAAGGCATCAAAGGGCGCGGCCAACAAATTAAAGCGCTGAACTGTCAGACCGCAGCGATTACCGCTCTAAATAAGGAGGGTTTTGAATTGATTGAGATTGAAAAGCCCAGAATAGAGGTTTTGGACACCGAACCGGGTGGAAGTTACGGAAAATTCGTAATAGAGCCGCTTGAAAGGGGTTTCGGAACGACACTGGGAAACAGCCTGCGCCGCGTGCTGCTGTCCTCTTTGCCAGGCGTTGCAGTGACAGCGGTAAAAATAGAAGGTGTGCTTCATGAGTTCTCCACCATCGATGGTGTCAAGGAGGATGTAACAGAAATCATTCTTAACATCAAGGGTCTTACTGCGAAGATAGCAGGCGATGGACCAAAGATGGTTTATATCGAAGTCGAGGGAGAATGCGAGGTAAAAGCAGATTCGATAAAATGCGACAGCGAGGTTGAAATACTAAACCCCGACATGCACATTGCCACTTTAAGCGAAGGCGCACGCCTTAGTATGGAAATTACTCTCGATAAAGGCCGCGGCTATGTTTCGGCCGAGCGCAACAAACAGCTTATGTCACCCATAATCGGTCTCATCCCGGTTGATTCAATTTATACGCCTGTCTTAAAAGTAAACTATACAGTTGAGGATACCCGTGTCGGTCAGATTACTGACTATGACAAGCTTACGCTTGAAATATGGACCAACGGCACAATATCGGCACAGGAAGGTGTGTCATTGGGTGCCAAGGTTTTGACCGAGCATCTCAATTTGTTTGTGGATTTATCAGGCGAAACCTATGTCGGCGATTCTATTATGGTTGAAAAAGACGACAAGGGCAAAGAAAAGGTTTTAGAAATGACGATTGAGGAACTGGACTTGTCGGTTCGCTCGTTCAACTGCCTCAAACGGGCCGGCATTAACACTGTTGAAGAGCTAATAAGTAAAACCGCCGAAGACATGATGAAAGTTAGAAATCTGGGCCGCAAGTCACTTGAGGAAGTCGTTAACAAGCTTGACTCATTGGGTCTCAGTCTTCGTTCCGAAGAGGAATAGGCTTTTTGCACAAATAATAGTTCCACCTTAGATCAAAGGAGTGAATGATATGCCCGGGACCAGAAAACTTGGAAGGCCTGCGGCCCACCGATCGGCAATGCTGCGCGCCATGGTTACTTTTCTGTTGGAAAAAGGGCGCATAGAAACCACAGTAACTCGAGCAAAAGAGGTTCGTTCTATGGCCGAAAAGATGATAACAATTGCCAAAAATCCAACTTTGGCAAATAAAAGACTTGTGTTTTCTTATTTAACAAAGGAAAGCGTATGCAAGAAACTGTTTGATGAAATAGCGCCAAAATATGCCGAGCGAAATGGCGGTTATACCCGTATCATCAAGACAGATGTTCGCCGCGGTGATGCCGCTGAAATGGCTATTATAGAGTTAGTATAAAATAGTTATATATAGCAAAAAGGAGCTGACATAAAAATCAGCTCCTTTTGTTAATTTCTGATATTATACTGATTCTCATTA
>DHNF01000054.1:4769-7653 GCA_002409375.1 Ruminococcaceae bacterium UBA5423 | reverse complement strand
TCGGGTCGTGGGCGAAAATGCTCTTGCCCTCCGCGCTGATTTCTGCGGCGCGGACGGAGTGGGGAATTTCCACATCGAAGACTTTGAGCTTAGAGCCATAAGTATCCCGCAGCAGGGCGCTGATCTCCCTGGCATAGTTGGTGCGGTTGTCCACCATCGTCAGCAGAATACCGTCGATTTTGAGCTTCGGGTTGATCTGCCGCCGCACCTTGTTGATTGTCTGCAAAAGCTGTTCGAGGCCCTTTGCCGGTAGGTATTGTGCCTGAACGGGAATGAGTACGCTGTCGGCTGCGGCCAGAGCGTTGACGGTCAGCATCCCCAGCGAGGGCATACAGTCCAGAAGCACATAGTCGTATTGGCGCTTCACACCGTCCAGATATTGCTTCAGAATTTTTTCACGGCTCATGGCGTTGACAAGCGAAACCTCCATGCCGGAAAGCTCNNGCTGCGGCCAGCGCGTTGACGGTTAACATCCCCAGCGAGGGCATACAGTCCAGCAGCACATAGTCGTATTGGCGCTTCACGCTGTCCAAGTATTGCTTCAGGACCTTTTCGCGGCTCATGGCGTTGACGAGCGAAACCTCCATGCCGGAAAGCTCGATATTGGCGGGCATGAGATCGACGCCCTCATCATGGTGCAGAAGGCCCTCGCCGGGGTTAATTGATTCTTCATTCAGCACCTTTCCCATGATCGTCGCCAGCGTCACGGGCAGTTGGTCGGGCTGGGGATTACCCAAGCTGATGGACAGGGAGCCTTGCGGATCGCTGTCCACTAGCAGCACCTTTTTTCCTTCCTGTGCCAGTCCGATGCCGAGATTGGCGCAGGTCGTTGTCTTGCCGACACCGCCCTTTTGGTTGGCAACGGCAATTATATTGGTCATGGTTCAAAATCACCTCCAGAAATAGAAAAAGGGCCTAACTTTACAGTTAAGCCCTTGATATTATAAAAGCCCGCTTTATTGAAGCAGGCTTTTATTCCATATATAATTTTTACCGCTCCGGTGCGTCTTTGGACAGGTTCGGCAGCTTGATGCGAAACATCCGGCAATAGTCCTTTTGCGCTTCAATTTCACAGTTGGCAATCAGCTCGATAAATGCAGCGTCGCTTGGCGCTTTGCTCCGCTGGGCCTGCTGCAAGGCCGTGATGTAATCATGGCGCAGAACGGGCGGGATGGATACAACGCAGTAGCCTTTGTTGACCAAAATCAGGTTCATCAGTAGTCTCGCGGTACGCCCGTTCCCGTCCTGGAATGGGTGAATGTCCACCAAGCGGCGGTGTGCGTAGGCCGAAAGTTTTACCGGATGCAGCTTGTCCTTTTTCGCGTTCAGGTCGTCGATGAGCGCCGCCATCAGGGACGGGACTTCCTCAGCGGTCGGCGGGACGTATTCCGTGCCTGTGATGAACACCTGCCCTGTGTGGTATTGACCGGCCTTTTCCGGGTCAATACCGTTATAGAACAGATAATGCAGATGTTTCACACTTTCTTCGGTGAACGTAAAATCGGCGCTTCTGGCAAGCGTCAACATGAAATCATATGCCCTCGCGTGGCCGGTGGCCTCATAGCAGTCACGGATCGGCTTTCCGCCGACAGTGATGCCATCCTCCAGCAGTACCTTCGTTTCCGAAAGGGTCAGGGAGTTGCCTTCAAGCGCGTTGGAGCTGTATGTGACGCCTATTTTGAAGTATGCATCCAGCTCTTTGATCTCGTCCTCCGACAGTGGGCGGTAGCCACGAATGGTTGCGGCATAACGGTCTATTTTCTTGAAAAGAGCGTCGTTTTCCGTGTTGTTCACCTACTTTCATTTAACTATAATATTATACCATTCGGCGGACTTGTAATCAATGGAAAGGTGTCGAGTTTATAGGGAAAAAGCCTGGTTATCATTGCATTGGGTGCTTCTGGCTTCACAGGCGGCGACCTTGCGGTCCTTTGGTTTGTCATACCACTTACCTCCGATAATCGTATAAAATAAGGCCGAAACCATATTGTAGTTTCGGCCCTGTCTGATTAGGCCCCCTTATCGAACATTTACCTTTATTGGGCATAAAAAAATAGGACTAAATCGCCGCCCGTCTCGTTGGGTTTTGATTTAGTCCTATTATAACAGCAGCATCGTGAAAACGGATATGCGGCATTTCAAGGTGGCGTATGAGCTGCCCGAAAGCTGTTGACATAGCATCGCGCCGATAAGGTGCGCCGTCCGGCTTGGACACCACCAAATCGTTATCGTAGTATGCCGCGCCCGCCGCCTCGGTCAACTCCCTGCGGCGCTCCTGCATGGCAAACTGCCGCTCAAAGTATGGCCGCGTTAAGTCCGTGATGGGCAGGATACGGTCGTTTATTTTGTCGGTGTCATTTCAGGAACTGTCTTTGTCCCGGCAGGCAGATTGAAGGGCAACTGCTCCACGACGCCGAAAGTATTGTTTTGCAAATCGACGTTCTGCCAGCGCAGGCCGAGAATTTCACTAAGGCGCAGGCCGTCCATAGCTACCGATTAAATCACCGAACACAGAGATAATCTCAAACGCTGCGCCGTAACGGCGCAGCCTCTCATTGTGCTCGCGCTCGCCTACATCATAAATATCTCCGATGAAATTTAGGTACTGTATACCTGTCATGAATTCGCAGATATCAGAGTTGTCAGGGATAAACGCCATCTGCTTTTGCATGCGACCGGATCTTCCACAATCATTGAATTTTAAAGACCCTGCCACCGCACTAAGCGTTGCAGTTTTCCCGCACCGTTATGGCCGATGAAATCGTAAATATCCACCGCTTAGTTAGTAAGCGTCAAACCACCCACCGCTTTATGCCCGCCCGGATAAATATTAGTCAAGTTCCGATTTTATCCCTTCCATCAAATAATATCACCCCACCCTTGG
>DHNF01000054.1:4283-4605 GCA_002409375.1 Ruminococcaceae bacterium UBA5423 | reverse complement strand
TAATATCACCCCACCCTTGGGCAGCAGTGGTTTCCCGCCCGCGAGGCCAGAGTCGCAAACCATTTTTATTCATAAAATGCACCTCCTAAAAACGGCGGATCGCACTCTTAATAGCAATTTGCATAGGCAGCTTTATTGGCAGAGCAGCATTCTCCATCTGATTTAGATCTCCCACAATAAATAAATTCTTTGTTGGATAATAAAAAGCAAACGACCCTGCCGAACCGGAATGGCCCATCAACTCGCCTTTTCCCATAAAAAACGATGTTATGCCGGTTAAAGGAATTCGCATATATCCGCTTCCATAGCAAATCGGCATCAT
>DHNF01000054.1:1102-4125 GCA_002409375.1 Ruminococcaceae bacterium UBA5423 | reverse complement strand
CTTCCATAGCAAATCGGCATCATTGAAGTCTGCAACTTATTGCACAATGACAGCTCATCGAAAATTGAAATGTTGAACAAAACTCCACCAAAGAAAGCTTTAAGAAAAGACATCAATTCACGAGTCGTTGATACACATCCACCGCTCGCACGGCTACTCATGACAAATTTGGCGCGCTGGATAGCTTTATTCTTGTAATAGATATTTGGCACAAAATCGTTTTTATTTTCAGGGAGGTAGGTGTTCTTTAGGTTCAACGGTTCAAATATATAGCGCCTGTATATTTGATTTATTGGTCAATTCATAATGCTTTCAATTATCTTCCCAAGCAAATCAAAATTAATGTCAGCATAGTAAGCTCTTTTTATTGTGCGAGGTATAAAATGCGGTTTCAGACGCTTTGTCATAGCCACTATTTCATTAAAGGTATAGAAGAAATCTTCTTTAACAGCGCGAAGCTTAAAATTGTCCTTCCCCTCTTCATATACATCGGGTAATCCGCTAATTTGAAAGAGTAAATCGGATATTGTCAGCTCGAAGGAATATTCTTTACCCCTAAATGCCTGAAGACCTTCCAAGACGGAATTATCAAGATATTTCGCGATTTTATCGTCAAGTGACAGCTTGCCCTGTTCCTGCAAGGCTAAAATGCAAGTGGTTGTAAACAGTTTTGTAATGCTGGCCATAAGTATCGGAGAATCTATATCCTTGCCGCCATATCCCTGGCTATAGGAAAAATCTCCATTTGCATTTTCGACAAATAATACTGCTTCATGGATTTTATTTGAGGCAATAGCTTTATTGAATACTATTTCACACTTTCGCATCATGCTGGTATCTATCCTCTTAACTGGCGACCTGGAATAGTTTTGGATGGCAGGCGTGAAACACCCCTTAAAGTAAATACATCGAAGTTCTCCGCCGGTTTCAAAGATATTCTACCTCTAATTGAAGTGAATTCTGCATATGTTTTTGGGTTTGGATGGGTATTTGTTTTTCGCTTTTCCATAATCTCCTCCTCCAGGATGCGCAACAGGCTTTCTCAGTTTGATTTATCTCATTGAGATGAAGAGGATAGTCCAATGGATTACTACAATGAACAGAGCGACTACAAATGCTAAAACATCCGAGAGGCTCTTATTCGAGCGACACTTAACCAGATAGTAAATGCCCACAGGCGTCAGTGCGGTAATGAATGCAACCCATTTTTCGGCCGTTTTGACGCTGCCGCCGATTCCCCAGTGATATGGGATCATGGCTGGCAGACTTGAATAAATAAGGATTGTTGCAGTGAATGATAGCACTGTTATTGCAATCATGATCTTGTCAAGTGATATTGATCGTTTCTGCTTATCCATTATATAATGCTCCGTTTCCCTTGCATATTTCGTAATTGTTCGCCAAATTTTGCCTCCCGGCGTCCACCATAAACCATTGTTCGTTTTGCTCCATCGCCATGCGCCTGACTCTATCTCTTGATTCCAACGCACAAAATACCTTGAAGAATTCTAATAAGCACGGATCTTCTTCTTTTATTTATAGAAGTCCGGAGATACTCTTCATTCATATGTTCGACCATACAGTATTCGTGCAAACCGTCATAAATGGCTGTATTTTTATTGTCGATCTCGACGAAACTATTTATTATCACGTTACGCTCCAATACTTATATGATTACTATTGTTTAGTTCAGAATGCAGAGTTGCTCTCTGACTATTTCGTTTACAGTTTCTTTTGTGCAAATATAGAATCCTAGCCTTCATGTTCTTATGCATTTTTAGAATCGAGCAAACACGTTCGGGTTTTCGCATATAGTTGGATTAAGCTACAAACAAATACCCTATACCGACCATTAAAACATTGCTGATACTATGCATTAATATAGGATATAAAATGCTCCTGGTCCTTTGATATACAATTCCCTGAATGGTTCCGAGTACGAAAGCATAGAATATCTGAAAAAAATCTATATTAATAGTAAACGGACTCAAAGACCAGCTTATATGGGCAAACGAGAATAGTACCGAGGCCAGTATTACTTCCAATGTAATATTACCTTTTACTGAGATGCTTTTACCAAAGGCATACATTAATACGGTTATTGGTAACGCCCGAAAAACAACTTCTTCTGACGGCCCGCTTAGGAATAATTGAAAGCTCAAAGTACCAATAATATTTCTTTTATCAAGTGGAAATGAATAAGAAGGGAGCTGGTTGTTAACATACATAAAAACATGAATCACTAATGAGATAATTGCAAAAGCGGCTGTAAATAAAGCTAAGTATTTCATCCCCTTTTTCACATCGCCAAGCTGGAAACAGAAATTGGTTTTCAATAGCTTGCTTAACACTAAAATTACTATTAAAGCAATAATCATTTGACAAATATGGTGAATTGATATGCCGGCAAAGCTTCCGTACGGATCAATTTGTTGGTGTGGGATGATATTTGCCAAAAGATGTCCTGCTTTTCCTAATAACACTTGTAGAAAAAATAATGAAACGAAAACAATTATGCCTAATAGCGTTCTGTTATTTTTCAACCTTTCCATAAAATCAACACCGTCTTTTTTTACCGACCTGGTCACAAGAATACTTTTTTTCATATGATTACCTCCCAATACCTTTTTTGCTCCGAAGAACAGTGCGATCTTTGACTTATACTTCTTCTTGAAAGCAGACTTGCAGGCAAAGCATATTTACTTTTTCCTTTAAACCCTCTAAAGCTAGCCTGCCCAAGCGATCCGTTGGAGGCTTTATTTTTTTAATGACTCGGATCAAATCCAATTACAATGTCTTTTCCATCAAAATATTCCAATTCCAACGGATATGCATATCGTTGAGGTAATGACTCCATGTAAACAGCTCGGCTGACAGGCATGACTGCCCTAATATCCGCCTCAGGTAAGCACCAGATATAATAACAATAAAAGCAAAAACCTAGATATTGCGAATTTCTTGCTTATTCACTGTAAAATCCCTTTCTTAGTTTTGCTGACATTATTACATCATCAGCGGTACTT
>DHNF01000054.1:455-937 GCA_002409375.1 Ruminococcaceae bacterium UBA5423 | reverse complement strand
CCTTTGGGCAGTAAGCTGTTGGCGGCCATCATCGAAAGCCCCAGTTGAAATATCCTCATTTTTAATAAGATTGTTTTTAGCTCATCAACAGTGAATCCCTTCAGTTCAGGGTCCTTTTGCATCTCTTCAACTAAAACCGGCATCATTTTTTCATCGTAGCCTTGCATGTATTTGTCACCTTTTGCAACCAAGTCCCTAAAAATAACGCTATACTCCATGGCAAACCTAAGACTTGCGTTTCCCATATCGCTGAATGGGTTACCGGTATTCTCCTCCGTTAAAAGCTGTCGACTAATACTTGTAATCCTTTCTATTAAAGCTTTATTCAGTTCATCAACGTTTTCGAAGTTTACGTAAATGGGGGCTACGGAACTGCCCATCTTTTTTGCGACTTTTCTCATAGTTATACTGTCGATTCCTTCTGTCCGAGCTATTTCAAAGGCTGCCTCGATTATTTGTTCTTTGGTAAATTTAATCTTAGG
>DHNF01000054.1:0-306 GCA_002409375.1 Ruminococcaceae bacterium UBA5423 | reverse complement strand
ATAATCTTAGGTCCCATAACGTTACCGTCCTTAACATGTATTATATAACACCTATTATATAATACATGTTATTCAAAAATGCAAGCCTTTTTGAAAATTTTTTTCTGCACTGGAAATTCGGGTTATGGCCTGTCTCCTTTACTTGCAATTATTGCTTTGGAGCACCCTCTTGCGGCCTTTCCTTTCTGAACAGACTGAAATTATCGGAATTACTTAAGCTAGTAATATGAACAGTACAGACATATCTTCAAAGAGCTATAAAAACTTACATCGTTTACAGCTACATTTCGCTGCTTTTCTTTTTGC
>DHNF01000026.1:5619-6078 GCA_002409375.1 Ruminococcaceae bacterium UBA5423 | reverse complement strand
GAGATTATGTGCTGCCCCGGCGGTTGTGTCAACGGTGGCGGACAGCCTCTGCAACCGGCTTCGATTCGTAACTTTGTAGATCTCTCCGCTTTGCGTGCCAAGGCACTTTATGATCAGGACAAAGCCATGAAAATACGAAAATCTCATAAGTCTCCCGCAATTAAAAAGGTATATGATGAATTTTTTGAGGAATACGGTAGCCACAAGGCCCATGAAATTCTTCATACAAGCTATACGGGACGTAAAAAATACCATTAAGTAATATATGGCGGCCGCATAAACGCGGCCGCTTAAATTTTACAATACTTTAGGCAATAATAAGTACTATTATCAAAATCCTTGCACCCCATGCCTTGATTTTTAAATCATTAGCGTGTATAATATCTGTCGAACGTGTGCTTTGGTGCATACGGACGGACGGGTCCTGTGCGACGGCGCGCCGTGAACCATGTCAGGCGG
>DHNF01000026.1:4937-5430 GCA_002409375.1 Ruminococcaceae bacterium UBA5423 | reverse complement strand
GAACCGAGCAGCATTAAGCGGATGTCGCCGTGCGCCGCAGTAAACCTGTCGGTCCGTATGCCCGAGGGCATACGTTTTTTTAAAAAGGGAGGGTTTGCATGTATCAGGTACTGTACCGCAAATGGCGGCCACAGCGCTTTTCCGATGTTTACGGACAGAATTTGATTACCACTACGCTTAAAAACGAGCTGCGCACCGGACGAATTGCCCACGCATATCTTTTTACCGGCTCGCGCGGTACCGGGAAAACCTCCTGCGCTAAAATACTTGCAAAGGCGGCAAACTGCCTTGATCTGCAAAACGGTGATCCATGCAATCAATGCACCAATTGCCGTGGTATAGATGACGGAGTTATTCTTGACATTGTCGAAATGGACGCTGCATCAAATAGGGGCATAGATAATATGCGCGATTTACGCGAGGAGGTCAATTTCACTCCATCAGTTGTGCGTTATCGCGTATATATAATTGACGAAGTCCATATGTTAACTTC
>DHNF01000026.1:4497-4722 GCA_002409375.1 Ruminococcaceae bacterium UBA5423 | reverse complement strand
CGCTGTCAGCGTTTTGAC
The DNA here is from genome assembly GCA_002409375.1 of Ruminococcaceae bacterium UBA5423. Lineage (GTDB taxonomy): Bacteria > Bacillota > Clostridia > Oscillospirales > Acutalibacteraceae > Avimonas. The sequence goes on along the minus strand of DHNF01000026.1, from coordinate 4,704 downwards.
TTTCAGCGCATTCTGCCTGAGGATATTGCCGCACGAATACAGTTTATTGCCAAGCATGAAGATTTTAGTGTTACCGACGATGCGGCACTTTTAATCGCTAAGCTTGCTGATGGCGGTATGCGGGATGCGCTTTCAATGCTTGATCAATGCATCACGCAAACAAAAAATGTGACTGTTGACACTGTTTCGGATACGGCGGGGCTTGCG
>DHNF01000026.1:0-4306 GCA_002409375.1 Ruminococcaceae bacterium UBA5423 | reverse complement strand
GATGCCGGCAATGCAATAGCTTTGGTCGGCAAGCTTTATAACGCGTCCCGCGATATGGAACGTCTGTGTTCGGAGTTAATTGATTTTTATCGTGGTCTGATGATTGTTAAAAGTGTTTCAAAGCCTGACCGGCTAATCGTTGCATCTCCAGCCGAACTCGAAAGCTTGCGAGGGCATGCCGACGAATATGAGCTTACTGAAATTATGTACTGTATGGATACTCTGCAACGAACATTTGAAAGCATTAAGGCGGGTGCGTCACGCCGTGTCGCGATGGAAATGGCAATGTTGCGTTTGTGTTCACCTGAACTAAGTGACGATAAAAGCTCGTTGCTCCGTCGTGTTCAGGCAATCGAAAATGCATTTAAAGCCGCCGGCAGGGTTGCGACAGTTGAGACGGCACAACAAAGGCAAACAGCGCAAAAGCCGGATAATAGCTTAATAGCACAAAAATCTAAACAACAATCAAATGCTGCGTCTGCATTGATCGGCAATGCAGATAAGGGTGAGGATACAAGTCATGGTGAAGTTATAATACAAGAAACCGAATTTCCCGGTTGGGATCAGGTTGTTGAAATTCTGTTTACAACCTGCCCTCCGCTTCACGGTGTTTTACAGGATTCAACTGCATGCATACGCGGGGATTTTATATTAATTGAAACCGATAATGAAATGTTTAAATCTCTTGTTACGCGAGACGGCAACAAAAAAATACTTGCCGACGCAATAAAAAGCGTAACAGGCCGATCATATCGAATAGGCATTAAGAAAAAGTCGGCTGCAAAACAGGAATCTAATGATCCACTGTCTGCATTTTTACGCGACAGCCGTAATATGGGCATTAATCTTGAAGTTGAGTAAACAAGCTCAATAAGGGCGAGCTGTGTTCGCCCGCAAATCTGTACTTTACGCAACTATTTTTATTACCTGTAATAAGGAGAGGAATTTATCAATGAAAGCAAGACTTCCCCAAGGTTATTCAAATAAAGGTCAGGGAAACATGAAAAATATGCTTAAACAAGCACAAAAAATGCAGGAGGATATGGCGGCGCTTCAGTCCGAGCTTGATGCGCGCGAATACAGCGCATCGTCGGGTGGCGGGGCGGTGACAGCTACCGTGGACGGCAAACACTGCATTACTGCGCTGGAAATAAAGCCCGAGGTTGTCGATTCCGATGATGTTGAAATGCTTTCAGATTTAATAATAGCGGCGGTAAACGAGGCTGTTCGAAAAGCTGCTGAAACATCTGAAAACGAAATGGCTAAAATTTCAGGTGGGTTATCTATCCCCGGGATGTTTTAATTATGTCTTATGTAGTGGCGCCGCTTGAGCGCCTGATAGAACAGTTTGAACGCCTGCCGGGAATCGGACATAAAACCGCCCAGAGACTGGCTTTTTTTCTGTTAAATCTTCCGGATAACAGCGCTGATGATTTTGTTGACGCGATAAAAGATGCGCGGGAAAAAATTCGAGAATGCTCGCTTTGTTGCAACATTGCAGAAGATGAGCTTTGCCCCATTTGCCGTTCCGTCACGCGCGATACGTCCACAATCTGTGTTGTTGAGGATGCACGCGATGTTATGGCGTTTGAGCGTACACGGGAGTACAAGGGGCTTTACCACGTGCTGCATGGCACAATATCCCCGATGGACGGCATAGGTCCCGAACAGCTGCGTATTAAGCAGTTGCTTAGGAGGGTTGCCGATACCGAGGTTAACGAGATAATTATGGCTACAAACCCCACAGTAGAGGGGGAAGCAACCGCAATGTATATAGCAAAGCTTCTTGCAGCTTTTGAAATTAAGGTTACACGGCTGGCTTATGGCATACCTGTAGGCGGGGATTTAGAATATGCTGACGAAGTTACGCTTCGCCGTTCGCTTGAAGGGCGCAACGTGCTTTAAAAGGGTGGTGGCCGATTTGGCAACAGACAACATTAAAACGATAACAAAGAATAAAAAAGCATATCACGATTATTTTATTGAAGAATCAATGGAGGCCGGAATTGAGCTTTCCGGCACAGAGGTCAAGTCTATAAGAAAAGGTGCTGTAAACCTTAAAGATGCATGGTGTTCGATTGATGAGGGCGAAGTTTTTGTCAACGGCATGCATATAAGTCCTTATGAAAAGGGAAATATTTTTAACCGTGAGCCTACGCGTCCGCGCCGGCTTTTGCTACACAAAAAAGAAATTTTGCGCTTGTTTGGCAAAATGAAGCAACAGGGATATGCCCTTATACCGATTTCACTTTATTTTAAAAAATCTCTTGTAAAGGTGCAGCTTGGACTTTGCCGAGGCAAAAAGCTGTATGATAAACGAGAAGACGCTGCGCGCCGCGATATGAAACGCGAGGCCGAGCGTTATATAAAAGAGCGAAATGCATGATTATGTCATGATAATATTAAATATGGAGGTTACAGTATATGGAAAAAACAATATCAATTGCAGTGCAGATGTATACGCTGCGTGATGTGGCGAAAGACGATATGGCAGGAACGCTAAAGTCGGTCGCGCGCTTCGGCTATGACGGAGTGGAGCTGGCGGGCTTTAACGGTATGAGCGTTAGTGAACTTCAGGAGTCGCTTAGTCTTAATAAGCTTGACCTTGTCAGTGCACATGTTGGGTTTGCCGACCTGCGTGACAATGTCGACACATGGTGCGATACCTTAAAAACATTTGGCGCAAAGCGAGTTACAATTCCCGGGATTTCAGGTGAATTACTTGAGGGTGACCAGCTTGCTAAAACGGCTGCAGTGATTAACGATCTTCAAAAAAAATTATGGGATGCAGAGATTGAGCTTTCATATCATAATCACGATTATGAATTTAAAAACCAAAGATATGAGCGCCTTATTGATGCATGTCCCGAATTAAAGTTTGAACTTGATACCTATTGGACAGAATTTGCCGGCATAAATTCGGTAGAATTTATGAAACAACTCGGCGATAGGTTAGCACTTATACATATTAAAGATATGATGAAAGATGCGCAGTCACACAGTACTCCAAACCCAAATATTTTGGAGGGTGTCCTTGACATTCAATCAATTCTTAATCAAGCCATAAATCAGGGCGTTGAATGGGCAATAGTCGAAATGGATACTCCTATCGGCAATTCGATTGATGCCGTACGCGCAAGCCGCGAAAATCTGCGCAAAGCAGGATATTGAGTTTATAAAAGTCAATGCATATGACCGTATAAAAAGGCACGCATCTATCAAAAATTTAGGTGCGTGCCTTTTTCCATTTCACAATATAATGCACAACCGATTGTGAAATGCTGCTTTGAGTGCGATGTGTGGTTGCCCGTCTATCAATCAACTGCCAATGAGAATAGTATAAAAGAACCTATTAGAATTATTTACCTTAAGATGTCGTAAGATTTATTGAATCCAAAATTTTTCTACTGTATAATTATGAAACAAACAGGCAAAAGGGGTGGTGTCTTGAAAAAAATAATTATAGCCTTAGCAATATTAAATATTGTTAGTGGTGTTTTTGGGTTTTTCTTTCTACTTAGCGTAAATATTTTTTACTCTTTTCTCTCTTTAGGCGGTGGTATTATTGCTTCTGTTCCATATTTCGCTTTGGCAGGCGCTATGGATGATATTGAAGTATTATATGAGGAACAGCGAAAACTGAAAGGTCAGCTACATATAATGACTGATCTCATGTATGGCCAAACACAATTACAGACAACTGCTCCTCCTTTTCCAAAAGAAACTTCTCGTCGTGTATGGGAATGCGTAAAATGCAAAACTATTAACAAGGCTGGTACTTCGGACTGTTCTCATTGCGGGGCAAAATATTCGTCATGGATTAATCCATAACAAATATTGGAGGGATTTTTTTGAAAAGAGCAGTTAAGATAAGTGGTTTAATTTTGCTTGCAGCCTTTATTATCATTGGTTTTTGGATAACAAAACCAACTAAAACGCTTGATTTTAGAGGAACTGTTCAAGAAATCAATAAAAACGAACAGGGCAACACAATTTTTAAAATAAAACTTTTTGATGAACCCAATGCAGTTTCATATACGGTGATAGCGGACTCCAAAACAAAATATTTATTTTATGATGATGAGGACAAAGCAACTGTAAATGATGTTAAAATAGGCTATATGATAGATGGTGATTTTCGCCGCTTTTCCAAAGAAAACCATGCAAAATGGATCAGAATTCTTAGATATTGACATATATTACTCCCTAATACTAATATCCGATATTAGTATTAATAGTGCATGCATGGGTAAACGATTTGCGGCATATAAATTTATATAGTTTATTAATACTGTTTCTTGTTAAA
>DHNF01000039.1:28264-37995 GCA_002409375.1 Ruminococcaceae bacterium UBA5423 | reverse complement strand
ATAAACAACCCCTGCTGCAATTTGATTCTCATCCGGGTCATCCTGCCCAATACGGTCGGCATATTTAAACTGTTTGGCCGACCGTATCACCTGGATTGCTTTTTTCTCCGGTAGTTTTAGCTTGTCCATAACAGCTTGTATTCCGTCCCGGGGATTATCTTCAGAAAAGAATATGTAAGCGGAGTTTCGAATCAATCGGTAAGCATTGGCAGAATCAACAAAGGTTTCACCACAGCAAGTCCGGACATAATTATATTTGCATGCATACTATTAAATATTTATTTTATATATTGTTGCATTTTTATTCTTGAACCAATATAATAATAAATATAGTGGGTTATTATACTAATATTCGATTGAGATATAATATTGTGGGTGCTTTTTGTAATCGGATTTTAGTATTAAATTAGAAGGAGGTAAAACCGTTGGTTGTAACTAAAGACACTGTAATCGGCGATATTCTTGATTTTGATGAGTCAACAGCAGCTTATTTCCTTGAAATGGGTATGCATTGCTTAGGCTGCCCATCCTCACGCGGTGAAACGATTGAGCAGGCCTGTCAAGTACACGGCGTAAGCCACGACGTTCTGATTGAAAGAATTAACGCGCATATTTCAAAAAACAAATAGTTCAATGGCGCGGCCCTAAACGGCGCCGCGCCGTTTTTATTTTAATACATTTCGCTGTATGGGTGAGATGTGTTCGCCCGCATATATGAAAAATATGGAGGCATTTAAATGAGTCTTGGGAAAAGACTGCAGCTCATTGCTTCGATGATACGGCATGGCAGCCGCCTTGCCGATATCGGTACGGACCATGCACTTCTTCCCATATGGCTGATAAATAATAATACCTGTCCTTTTATTATTGCAACCGATATAAGCACCGGTTCGGCCGCACGTGCTAAGCTCGCTATCACGCAGGCAGGGCTTGAGGCACGAATTTCTGTGCGATTGGGAGACGGACTTTTGCCCTTGCACCCCGATGAAATAGACGATATAGTTATTGCCGGATTAGGCGGCGAAGCAATCTCGAAAATAATTGACGCCGCGCCGTGGACGCGTGATGACCGATATAATTTTGTGTTAGGACCAATGTCCAAGCCCGAGGAGTTGCACAAGTATCTTTTTACAAATGGTTTTTCAATCACTGACGAACAGACTTGCAAACATAGGTCGCGCATATACCTAATATTAACAGCGCGCTTCGATCCAACAACAGCTGCAGAACAGGCAAAGCGTCCCGCTGCCTTTATACGCGGAATGCTCGACACCAAAAAGGACTATGCTTACCTTGAAAGCCAGCGTAACCGCCTTGTTGCAGCCGCCACCGCCCTGCGCAAAGCCGGGCGCTGCAATGATGCCGAAAAACTTGAGCAAATTGCAAGCGAGCTATTTTTGTAAATTTGTGACTTATATCACACTCATCACTTGTAGGACATCGCTCCCTACAAACGCGTATGAACAATTTGTTTGTGAAAGAGCCGAGCAGGAAAATCAATCACAAATATGTCTATTTTATTTCGAGAATAGTATCCCCATGGGTTGTACAGTGGGACTATTTTTGATATACTAAATCAATAATATTCTCAATTAGACAGGAGGGTGGGTTTTATGCCAATTAAAATTCCGGATAATTTACCCGCCGCCAAAATTTTAGAATCAGAAAATGTATTTATAATGACCGAAAAGCGTGCAATACATCAAGATATTAGACCGCTTAGGATTATTATACTCAATCTCATGCCTACAAAGATTGAAACCGAGACACAGCTTTTGCGTCTGCTTGGAAACAATCCGCTTCAGGTTGATATTGAGCTTTTGCAGATGGCAACACATGTTTCAAAAAACACTTCACAAGAACACTTGTTGCTGTTTTATAAGACATTCGACAAAATAAGACATCGAAGATATGACGGAATGATAATTACCGGCGCGCCGGTCGAGTCGCTGAATTTTAAAGATGTGGATTATTGGCAAGAACTATGTGAAATAATGAAGTGGTCTAAAAGCCATGTATATTCCACACTTCATATTTGCTGGGGCGCGCAAGCAGGGTTGTATTACCATTACGGAGTCCCCAAGTTCCCGCTGCCCCAAAAGCTGTCCGGGATTTTTAAACACCGGCCTTTGGATTTTAATCATCCGCTTTTGCGCGGGTTTGACGAGATTTTTTACATGCCGCATTCAAGATATACCGAGGTTCGACAAAGCGACATAGAAAGCGTGCCCCATCTTCAAACCCTTGCCCTGTCAGAAACAGCAGGTGTTGCAATCGCCGCATCCGTCGATGCGCGTCAAGTATTTGTGACAGGACACTGCGAATACGACAGGTACACGCTTGCAAATGAATATCAGCGTGACTTAAGCCGTGGCATAAACCCGCCTGTGCCGCAAAATTATTTTCCAAACAACAATCCACAAAATGTGCCGCCAATGATTTGGAGGGGCCATGCAAACCTGCTTATATCAAACTGGCTCAACTATTTTGTGTATCAGCAAACACCTTATGATTTTGTAGATTTAAACAACGGCAATTCATAACGTAAAATAAAGGAGTTTGCCATGAAAATTGCCGGGATCGTGGCGGAATACAACCCCTTTCACAACGGCCACGCCTATCATATCGAAAAGATGCGATGTGCCAAGTCGAGCTGCCGCGCGACACATATTGTCGCGGTAATGAGCGGCAATTTTGTGCAGCGCGGCGGTCCCGCAATGATGCCAAAAAACTATCGTGTGCGTGCAGCACTTTACGGTGGAGCCGACCTTGTGCTTGAACTGCCGATGCCTTGGGCAATGGCATCAGCCGAAGCGTTTGCATTTGGTGCTGTTTCTATTCTCGATGCATTAGGTTGCGTTGACATATTAAGCTTTGGAAGCGAATGCGGTGAAATCGGTTTGTTAGATAAGGCGGTAAGCACCCTTGAATCGCAAAAGTTTTCCCGCCTTTTGCATTTATTTCTTGATATGGGCATATCATTTCCACAGGCGCGCCAGCGTGCAGTAACAGAAATATCCGGCAACAAAATCGCATCACTTTTTGAAACGGCCAACAATACGCTTGGCATCGAATATATAAAGGCTTTACGCAGGCTTAATTCGCCAATTACTCCATTTACCGTACGCCGCTTTGGCGCTGGACATGACGAGGATTTGCCAATTGGCGATATGGCATCTGCCAGCACGATCCGAAAGCTTGTGAACGGGGGACGCCTTGAAAATGCTGCGCCCTATATGCCCCCGGACGCAAGAAACATACTTAACAAGGCAATGCTGGCCGGACAATGTCCCGCAGACAATAGGCGTATTGAGCGGGCAATTTTAGCTGTACTTAGGACTATGACGATCGAGCAGCTTTCACACCTTCCCGGTATTTCAGAGGGGCTTGAAAACAGACTTTATGACGCAATACGCGAATCGGGCAGCCTTGACGAACTGACAGAGCGCGTTAAAACGCGTCGATACACCTTGACCCGAATTCGTCGCATAATATTTTCGGGGTTTTTAGGGCTTGATGCAGGTTTTGAAAAGCAGCAACCCCCATACATCCGTGTTTTGGGAGTTAACGAGCGCGGAACCGAAATTTTGCGTGCCGCAAAAAAAAGTGCACGCCTGCCGCTTGTATCCAGAGTATCGCGTTTTGAAACGCTTGGCGAATACGCAAAACAAATATTCTCACTCGAATGCCGCGCCAGTGATTTGTACGGTCTTGCACTTCCGACACCGTTGCCCTGTTCAACCGAATATACCAATAAAATTGTAAAGGTAAATAATTATGACGGCTGCAAATCATTATAGGTATAAAAAACTTAAAACGGTATTAAAGCGGTTGCCGCACGCAATGTTATTTCTTGCACCCGCGGCTGTGGCTTTGATTTTATATAAGGTGTTGCCACAGTTTCCCGAATTTTCCGAAAAAGTTTTTTCACGCGGGATTTTTCGCTTAATTGGCATACCATTAGGTTTTGTTACATCTCGTTTGGGTGTTTCGCTGACCGAAATTGCGGTTGTCTTAGCGCTGCCGGCTTTTGTGGCATATGTTGCGGTTTTTACAAGAAAACTTGTCCGCAGCCAAAACAGAAAAAGCATTGTAATAAAACACTTAAAGGCAATCGGGTGGTCGCTATCCTTTTTGCTATTAATGTATATGCTAATGCACGGGATTAATTTTTTCAGGCTGCCTGCATCAACGCTTTTAGAACTTGATACATCACAAAAATCGCCTGAGCTGCTGCAACAGTTGTGTATTGACTTGGCGAAAAAAGCGACGCTTGAACGGGAGAATCTGTCTGAAAACGCAGATGGCTGCACAATATTATCGCAAAGCCTTAATAAAACACTTAAAATAGCCGGAGACGGTTATAAAGCAATCGACTACAGATATAAGTTTTTAAAAGGCGCTGTAGCACGCGCAAAGCCTGTGCGTCTTTCGCACTGGTGGTCATATACCGGCATCAGCGGTATGTATATGCCTGTGTTTGCCGAAGCAAACATAAATATTGACCAGCCGGACAGTGCCATACCTGCGACAGCCGCCCACGAGCTTGCACATACCCGCGGCTTTGCACGCGAAGACGAGTGCAATTTTTTTGCCTGTCTGACATGCTTTCATCATCCGTCGGCTGATTATCGGTATTCGGGCACCCTTATGGCATATATATATTGCAGCAACGCGCTTTATTCATATGATGAAGAATTGTGGGAAACTGCGCGTGATTATTGCTCTAAAGGAGTTCTCCGAGATATTAACCAGCGAAATCAATATTGGAAACAGTTTGAAGGCAAGGTACAAAAAACGTCGGAAAAAATAAACAACAGCTTTATACAGTCACATGGCGTTGAAGACGGTGTATTAAGCTATAACCGAATTGTTGAATTGCTTTTGGCATATTATGAAAAAGAGGGATTACCCGTTGCAAGCGGGTAATCCCTTTATACTAATATCTGATTAAAAGTAGGGCGCGATGCCCCCATCGCACAATTTTCCAAGATAATTTTGGATTGTTTCACAAACTATTAAATGGAGAACCGTAGCAGTCGCATTTCGGCAGCTTTCAAAAGCTGCTTTCTTTCAGAATAATCGGGCAAAATCCCCTCCACCATCTTCCAAAACCGAGCCGAATGACTGTGTTCAATAATATGGCACAGCTCATGCACCACCACATAGTCAAGCACTTGCTGATTAACGGTTGCAAGCATCCATGAAAAATTCAAGTTGCCATCTGACGAACACGATCCCCATTGTTTTTCCGCCTTGCTTATTTTAACCGATGCCGGTTGAATTTTCATCAAATCGCTATAATGCTTTACAGTGTCCCAAACAAACGGCAGCACCAGCTTTTTATATAAATCTACAATAATATCGTGGCTTGTGTCATACCCCATGCTGCCGTTTGCAAGCTTTTTGGGAACATAAAACGCCTTATAGTTAAAGCCAACAACCTCGCTGTCTATTTGGTTTACCGGATATTCATCACCCCGGTACAAAAGTGTATCTTGGATACAAAATTCTCGGCCTTTAACAGGTGGTGCGTTTCTCTCGGCTTTCTTTTTTTCAATCCAGCTTAGTTTTTTGTTAATAAAGTCTTCAATATCGCTAATCGGACATTGATAAGGTGCACGCACTTCTACGCTGGCATCGGCTAATATATGAATTGCCAATGTTTTGCGTGATGACCGCACAAGCTTATATTCAATCATAAAGATTTTACCTCAAAATAGGTCATTATTTTACGTCACGCCTGCAAAAGCTGTCGCGTGCAATCCAAAGGAAGCATGCAGTATATACAGCTAACATAGCAATCGAGAACCCCAATGTCATTGTGGCGTCAACCGTATTTGGCATGTTAATATTGAAAACTGACTGTGCAGATGGCAGGTAGTTTTCAATCTGAGTGTTTGCAAACAATAAAAATTTAATGCCCGGTACAACCATACGCCCGCTTAAGGCAATTAGTATCGTCATCAAGATATTGCTGCCAAACATAATAAGCATCGTAACGGCAATAGCAACTGCACTTTTGCGTGTCACAACCGACATCATCATAGCCAAAGCGCCGTAAGCGATTACGGGCAACAGCATCAGTAAAAATCGAATTACTATATACATTAAATACGGCATATGAACTATGCGGCCAAACAGCGACAAAACCTGCATAGAAGCTATGCCCTTAAAGCCTGTGAACGCCCCGCTTATCAAGAATGCCAAAGCAAAAATTAAAGCAAGCGCAATCGCTGTAAGCTCAAGCATCAAGAGCACCTTTGACCAAAAAATTCTTTTCCGCCTGTGAGGAGTAATCAGCAAAAGCTTTATGGTGCCGCTGCCATATTCAGTAGCAAAAATATTACCCGCATAAACAATCAGCAAAATCGACAATAAGCTAAGTGAGGTCGACGTGCCTTCAAGCATACCTAAAAAGGAATCGTATGTGATGGGCGGAGTATTAGTACTCAGGCGTTTTAGCGATGCTGCAATTTCATTTTCAATATTTTTTCGTTGTGCATGAGTGAGCAGTACACCCGAGGTAGTCTCGCCGCGCACCAAATTGAGTTTATTCTCCCGCATAGACTGCACTTGGCGGTTTTTCCATGTTATATTATCAAAATCAATGCCGCCGCCATGATAATAATAGTTTGCATTTTGTGCCACCGGGACAATATTACGTTCAAGATAAAGCTCGTACATTTCGATATCGACTTGCTTTTCCTGCTCATTGGCTGATTGTGAGTAACCACTTTTTAAATCATCAATTTTTAGATTGATAAACGCTTTCCAATCACTGTTTTTAAGCAGGTTATCAAGTTTTTCAAGCCGGTTTTTAGTTTTCTCGTCTAATTCTTCGATGTCCGTGGGATTTTGTGTTTGTTGATTAGGTTCGCTTGGAATTTTAGATTCGATTATTCCATATTTAATGTTGTAATACTCAATAGCGACATCGGTACGCCAGTCGGTTGGCTCTATTTCGTTTTCAAGCAAATATTTTAGAGTTTCAAGCGACTGTTTTGAGTATGTGTCGTCGGGATTTGATTTGAGCTCCCTTGCCATATTCTCCATTTGTGAACTATATTGATCCTGCCATGTGGGACTAAAACTTTCATAACTTCTAATAAATATGCGGGTGAAAAGGAGGTTTAAAAGTGTCATCAACACTATAACACCCATCAGCACCCAAGTCGAAGGCTTTTTATACAGCTTAAGCCGTTCATTTTTTAACAGTGCTCCGTGTTTAACCAATGACATTACCTCCTCCCGTAATCTCCATATAGCTTTGTTCAAGCGAGGTTTCAATTGTGCCAAGTCCGGTTATTACAATGTTATTTTCAAAGAGCTTTCGGTTAAACATTTCTATCTCATCTTCATTAATTCTCATATCAATATAATCAAGACCAATGTTTACAATGCGTACATCGGCATTTTCCTTTATTAGGTCAACGGCTTTTTCCATCGGCTTTAGTTTGTATCTGTAAATGCCGGCGCTGCCGCCTTTGGTCAGCTCGTCCACACTGCCTTGCTTAACAATTATACCATTATTTATAATGCATACGGTGTCACACATCTGCTGCATTTCCTGCAATATATGGCTGGATACAAACACCGACATGCCGTGCGTTTCAGCAAGAAACCTTAATAAATCACGCACTTCCTTAATCCCTGCCGGATCAAGGCCGTTTGTCGGCTCGTCCAGAATCATAATTTTGGGGTTGTGAAGCAGTGCCTGGGCCACACCCAACCGTTGTTTCATACCCAGCGAATAGCTTTTGAATTTATCGCGAATTCGCATCTGCATACCGACCATCTGCACAACCTCGTCAATACGCTCTTTTCTCGCACCGCATGCGCGGGCATGAATAAGCAAATTGTCATAGCCCGACAAATGCCCATACATATCGGGATTTTCTACAATTCCGCTAATGTTACGCATGGCTTTTTCAAAATCTTTTTCAATGTCATGCCCGAGCACCGAAATATGTCCGCGGTCAGCAGACAGAAGCCCGAGTACCAGCTTTATTGTTGTGGTTTTACCGGCACCGTTTGGACCTAAAAACCCAAAAACTTCCCCCTCTTTAACGCTTAAAGAAACATCGGAGATAATAGGCCGGCGGCCAAATGACTTATATACATTTTCTAATACTAAAACATCGCCCATTATCTCACCTCCTTAATAATCATACCATTACCGTGTCCATGTCCGCTAAGCGTTTCCCACCAAGCCGAGCTTATCCTGAAAATTTTCCAACTGCCATTTGTTTTTTTAAAGGTCAAAGATAAATAAAGCTGCCTTTTCTCATCGCTAATCTTCTTGTTCTCCCCGCTAACAGGGTCAGAATATTGCCCATTTACAAAATATGAATAACGCACCGTCGAGGTGGCGACATCCTGGTCAATCAAAGAGGTGCGATCCACCAGCTCCCGATTCTCGAGTTTTGTAATGCGCTCTATATTGTCTGCCTGCCTGCGAATGTTATCTGTAAGATAAGCAACCGCATTGCCAACATATCCCGAATCTTTATCAAACAGTGCAGAAACTTCCTTTTTCAAACGGTCTGTTTCGGCCTGCATTACCTCCTCATTTTGAAAAGAGGAAAGCTGTTCATCATTAAGCACAGAGGTGCTTTCCATCAACTGGCGAAATTGGTTGGTAAGCTTTTCAATTTCTTTGCGTTCAGGTATCAACATAAGCTGGTTTATTAAAACATATACCAGCACAACAGCAAGCAACGCCATAGACACCACAAAGCCGCGGTTTACCCGGCGCCAGAATGGCTTTTTATTCATCGCCACATCTCCTTAACCAAAGTATAAAAAAATAATATTATTGAGTATACCATATATTAGAAAATAATGTAACATAAACGTTGGTCTTTAATCAAAAATTAAGAAATCCATAAAAAGCGGTGTTCGCAACATTTCGCGCACACCGCTTTTGTCTTTGAATTATTAGTATTAGCATTATATATTTATTATTAATTTTAATATAAGCAGAGATATCACACCGGGTATGCCGAGTACGGCGCAACAAAGTCCCGTAAACAGGTTGAGCCCCAGTGAAACTCCGGTAAAAGCACCCGCCACATTAACCGCAGCAAGCGCGCAAACACCCTGCACACCCGAACCGAAAAAGGATTTTACCGGTCGTTTTGTGCGTTTAAGTCCAATTAACACAGCAAAAACAATTGCTACACCAACGGTATAAACCAATATTTTAAGCCACAGGCTCATTTTTGATTCTCCCCTTCTGTCTTAAGCGGAGTAAACACACCCGCTTTAACTCCCTGTTTTTTAGCCAGACGAAGCAAATACCGATATCGCGCACGCAAGGACTCGATTTCAAAAATGCAAGCCTCTATCAAATCACTGTCCTCTTCCAATGCAAACCTCATGTTAGCGTTTTCAAGCTGCGAGCAAACCTCCCGTATGGCCATCAGCACTTCATTTGTGGATTGCTCCGGCTTAAGGATAGCGCTGCGAATTGCACTCTCCATGGGTATTCCCGCCTTTCATAAAATTCTATGCTTATTATTGGATTATTATTCCGTTTCTAAACATTGTCAGCGGAAAAGCCCTATCTATAAAACCACCGAAAGCCATTTAGGGGGTTATTAATTTTGTAATTACCCAATATCACGCCTTTTGTATCCTGCAAATCCAAAAACGGATAGCACCACAGCTATCATGGCGAGCACCGAAACCGTGACAAAATTCATATCTTCAACCGGTATTTGCGGAGT
>DHNF01000039.1:13919-28099 GCA_002409375.1 Ruminococcaceae bacterium UBA5423 | reverse complement strand
GTATTTGCGGAGTATGACCAAACGGCGATAATTTTGCTGTCCATTCGGGCAATTGCAGTGCCCTGCCGAGATATACGACAAAAAAGGCAAAAATTAAATATAACCATACAAGCCCCGTAGCTCTCGGATAAATGCCAATAAGCAACACCGTCAGCCCTATCATCATCCACATTGCGGGCAGATAAACAAAAGCAGCACTAAGCATTCGGTTAAAAGAAATTGGTTGCTCCATTACAACGGAACCTGCTGCCCATAAACCAAGCACTGTTAAAAACTGCACAACAATCGATACCACAATAGATATTATAAAAAAACCGGCAAGCAGACGAGTGCGCGATACAGCCCCTGCAAGAAGGTGTTCACAGCGGCCTCTCTTTTCTTCACCTTTAAGCTTTAGCAGCACTTGAATTGCAGGAACTGTGCCAAAAATCGAGATAATAGACATCAACAGTGTAATAAACTGCTCTGTTAGCGTAAACCCCTGCCCCGGCGGCAACATGCTTTTTATTAATTCGTTTGACTCAAAAAAAGCCTCCAAATCACCAAAAACCGAACCATAAGATATTCCCAAAATTAGCATTCCGACAGACCATGCAATAATTGCACTGCGCAAAAGCCTCAGCGCTAATGAAAAGGGACTTTTCAAGAAAGTTGACGCATTTTTTCTGCCAGGTCTTGGCTGAATTAAGCCTGCCTGCAAATCGCGTTTAAAGTTTAAATAATACGCCAGCAGCATTATGGCAACTGACTCGCAGAGTACTGCAAAAATTGGCCACCATAGGTTATTAACATAAACCTCGGTACGCAAAACAAGTCCAAGCGGTGATATTAAAGACAGTATCTCGCCACTAACATCACCAATAGCCCTCACCAGATAGCAAACGCTTAATAACGCAAAAGAGTATCCGATAGCCCCACGCGAACTTTGTGAAAGCTGTGAAAACACAGCAGTGACGGCGGTGAATAGTATACCGACAGACCCTAATGCCGCACCATATAAAAGCGAGCCGTTAAGACCCATGCTTTCTATACCTAAAGCATACAGGCCAAATCCTGTAATTAATGAGATTATTATGTTGACGACAACCGACACTGTTATCGTTGCACTTAAATTGGACAGCCTGCCGACAGGCAGCGAACGGATCAATTCCAGGCGCCCGCGCTCCTCATCACCCCGAGTATGGCGCACAACAAGAAAAATGCTCATTATCGCAACAGCTAAAGCAGTAAACAGCAGCATTTCGTGTGCCATCATTGCACCCACGGTATAATTATCAAGACCGTATCCCGGACCTACCATTGCAATCATTGCCGGGTTGTTCATGGTTTGTGCCATTAATAGTCTTTCTTGTTGTGTCGGAAACATTTCGTTAAAGGCAGGAGCGACAACAATAGTGATCAAAGAAATAGCTAAAATCCAGATTGGTATACGAACTCTGTCACGCCTCAAGATAAAGCGTACAAGCTTTACGCTGCTTTTATTCAATTGACCGAGCATTTTTGTCCCCCCCTTATTTGTAATGACGAATAAACAGTTCTTCGAGCGTAAGTGGAAAGCTCTCAAGCTTTACAATATCAAACCCGCTTATGTACTTAATGACATTTCCAAGTTCCTCTGTTTCAACCTGCATGGAAACCAATTGGTTGCTGTGGTTCAGATTATGCACTCCTTTAACGGACTCCAATGCCTCAACCGGCTTTTTTGTGTCAAAAACAACATTTGTTCTTGTCAAGTGGCGCAATTCACTTAATGTTCCGGTCTCAATTATTTTCCCCTGGCGAATTATGCTAACCTTATCACAAAGTTTTTCCACCTCGGACAAAATATGGCTGGAAAGTAAAATGCCTTTACCCTGGCTTTTAATTTCGAAAACACATTCCTGAAATACCTTTTCCATTAAAGGGTCAAGCCCTGATGTCGGCTCGTCAAGTATGTAAACATCTGCATCTGCTGCAAGTGCCGCAATTAGAGCAACCTTTTGTCTGTTGCCCTTAGAATAAGTTCTGCATTTTTTAGAAGGATCTAAATCAAACCTCTCTATGAGCTGCTCTTGGCGGCTTTTGTTGTTTGAACCGCGAAGCCTTACAAGCAAATCTATAACCTCACCACCTGTAAGATTGCCCCACAAGTTTACATCGCCGGGCACAAATGCAATTCTTTTATGAATTTCAACCGCATCGCGCCATGCATCCATGCCAAAAATAGACGCCTCACCCTCAGTCGCTTTTAATATCCCCAACAGAACACGAATTGTTGTGGTTTTTCCCGCCCCGTTTGGACCAATAAATCCATAAACCTCTCCTTTTTGCATTTCAAAATTGACACGGTCAAGCGCGGTAAATTTCCCGAATTTTTTTGTTAAGTTGGTGATTTTCAATACCGACACAATATTTTCCCCCTTTACTGGTTAAAATTATTTTATTAATTTTTATTATAACTCTTTATAACTCTTTTTGCACAAATATAAAATAATTACTGAAGATAATGCTATTTGTCTGCAATTTTTTACACCGTTATCAAAGCACACCGCTTGTCATTGCAATTAGCAATAATTGTGGTAGAATAAGAAGCAGAACATTTTAAAACGGGTTCATATCAAACCTGTGCGGGAGGTTAAAAGCTTGCGAGCTGTAATTACGGTTATCGGCAGGGATAACGTGGGGATATTGGCGAAAATATCCACAGAGTGCGCCGGGTATAACAACAACATCATCGAGGTTACCCAATCGGTACTGCAGGATTTATTTGTAATGATTATGCTTGTCGACATTTCAAAATGCAATATCCCATTCACAGAATTTTCTGACAAAATGACAGCTTTGGGAATCGAAATGGGATTGTCAATACGCGCGATGCACGAGGATATTTTTAATTCGATGCACCGCATATGATAAGTCCGAAAGGAATGGAATTGTGATTAACACAAAAGATATATTAGAAACCATCACGATGATTCAGGACGAGCATCTTGATGTCCGCACAATAACAATGGGCATCTCACTTCTTGACTGCTGTAATAGTGACATTGATACAACCTGCAACAAAGTATATGATAAAATTATGCGCCGCGCGCACGACCTTGTTAAAACCGGCGAGGAAATCGAAAAAGAATACGGCATTCCTATAATTAACAAGCGCATTGCCGTTACACCTATTGCAATGATTACTGCTTCTTGCGACAAAAAAGAGCCGGTACAGCTTGCCCGCGCACTTGAAAAGGCAGCTATTGAATGCGGCGTTAATTTTATTGGCGGATATTCAGCTCTGGTTCATAAAGGCTTTTCGCCCGGCGATATTGAGCTTATAAACAGTATACCCGAAGCACTGTCGGTCACTGATCATGTATGCTCATCGGTAAACATTGGTTCGACCAAATCCGGCATTAACATGGATGCCGTTGAATTGATGGGTCGCATTGTGCGGCACACAGCCGAACTTACTGCAGACAAAGAATGCATTGGCTGTGCAAAGCTTGTTGTTTTTTGCAACGCGCCCGAGGACAACCCCTTTATGGCAGGGGCATTCCACGGAGTTGGTGAACCCGACTGCGTTGTCAACGTAGGTGTATCCGGTCCGGGCGTGGTGCGTGCTGCTTTAGCAAAGGCCGGCGACTGTGATTTGACCGCAGTTGCAGACATAATAAAGAGAACTGCTTTTAAAATAACCCGCATGGGGCAGCTTGTTGCATTAGAGGCATCAAAGCGCCTTGGCGTTCCATTCGGCATTGTTGACTTGTCGCTTGCCCCAACCCCTGAGGTTGGCGATTCTGTTGCCTATATCCTTGAGGAAATGGGTCTTGAAAGCTGCGGAACACACGGCACAACGGCGGCACTCGCACTTTTGAACGATGCCGTTAAAAAGGGCGGTGTCATGGCGTCCTCACATGTGGGTGGACTGTCAGGTGCATTTATTCCGGTAACCGAGGACGCAGGTATGATAAATGCCGCACGCAGGGGAAGCCTTACACTTGAAAAGCTTGAGGCTATGACTTCTGTGTGCTCAGTCGGGCTTGATATGATAAACATTCCGGGCGATACGCCCGCCGAAGTTATATCGGCGATAATAGCAGACGAGGCCGCAATTGGTATGGTCAATTCCAAAACCACAGCAGTGCGTTTAATTCCGGCAATAGGTAAATCTGTCGGCGACGAGCTGTCATTTGGCGGGTTGCTCGGTGGCGGCCCCGTAATGCCTGTATCTACTTACTCGCCTGCGCGATTTATTTCGCGCGGTGGCAGAATTCCCGCTCCAATGCAAAGTCTAAAAAATTAAAAGGCATAGCATGTAATGTGCACTGCTTTTGGTTACATCAAAACGAAATTACATTTCAAATGGCATTTTTGGGGGGCTTATTTTGGATGATATGATGAAGCGTATTATTGACACGGATAAAAAAGCGCAAAAAATAATTGAAACTGCTCAAAAAGAATTGATAGAATCTGAAAACACAATAATTGAAAATGCGTCAAAGCAGCGTGACGAAATTTTATCACGTGCAAGGAGCCGCAATATTAAAAATAAGGAACTTGAAAACGATTTTTTAGAGCAAGAATGGATAAAAAAGAAAGCCGACTATGAAAGGCAAATAAAAAGAATGTATGAGCTTGCCGAAAAACGCGGTGATGAATGGGTAGGTACAATAGTAAGCCGTGTTCTTGAACATTAAGTCTGTGAAAGGTGGGTTGCCGGCATGTTTACATCATCGTTTTCGGCTAATGCACTATTAGCCAAAGCCAAGGCAAAGTACGGCAAGGCCCTTAAAACCTCGGACTATGCAAATATGCTCAACTGCCACAGTGTAAGTGAAATTGCAGCATATCTCAAAAACAACACTGCGTATTATGATGTTCTTAATAACATTAATGTAGCGACAATAAACCGCGGTCACCTTGAGATGCTGCTAAGAAGAAAGGTGTTTAACGACTATGCTTCACTAACCGGTTTCGATAAAACAATAGGTTTTAAGGTGACCGACTATCTTATACAGCGCACGATAATCGAACTGATTGTCTCCTGCCTTAGATCGATTTGTGCCGGTCGAGTGGGGGAATTTTTTTTCGATTTTCCCATGTATGTTATGGCGCATACCGGCTTAGATTTTGAACAATTAAGCCGATGCGAAAATTATGACGAGTTCTTAAAAGCGGCAAGAAATACAGGCTTTTTTAAATTACTGGCGCAATATAGGCCAAAAGAAGATGGAAGAATCAGGCTTACCGAGATTGAAACAGCGCTTTATACCAAGCTTGTGCAAACGGCATATGGCATCATATCAAATGCGCACGGCTCGGCACGAAGACAGCTTAAAAGTCTTTTCGAAACACGATTTGATGCACAAAATGTAACAAGAATACTGCGCCTTAAACGGTTTTTTAATGCAAGCCCCGAATCTATACGCAAAAATCTTTTGCCATATGGTCACAGTATACACAAAAAAACAATTGAGCAAATGATTGAAGCACCCGATGCCGATACAGTTGTTAAAATATTTTTGTCGACAAAGGTTGGTCGCATGATACCCGAATCCCAACGCATTTATACACACGATTTGCATCACCGCGCGCCGTATGCTGCAGCCCGCAGATTGATGCACTGTTCAATACATCCGACAGTTGTTTTATTAAGCTATATATTTTTAACCGACATCGAGCTTGACGACATAATAAACATTATCGAAGGAATCCGGTACCGGTTGCGGCCCGATGAAATTAAGCCTATGCTTGTACTTGCCAATTATTGAGGGGGGTTGTAAATGTCCGTTTCAAAAATGAAACTTTTTCATATAACCGGTAATATGGATTCACTTGATGCAACACTTTTTGCTTGCGGCAAAACCGGAGTATCACAGCCCGACGATACTCTTACCTTTTTCACTTCCGGCCTTAAGCCAATTAACGAAAGCAATCCGTATACCGAACCATTAAACCGTTTAGAATCGGCAGTATCACGAATCGGAGATAAACTTAAAACTCCGGATACCGAAATAAAAGCGGATACAGATAAACAGGCACTTTTAGATTATGTCGAGTATTTTTCAAACCAAGTGGAAAAAATGAAGCATATGCATGGTCAACTTGCTGTGCGCCTTGAACAGCTTAATAAAGACTGTGAACAATTTGAAAATTTTATCGGGCTGGGAATTGATTTGGATGCAATACTGGCATGCAAGACAATAAAAGTGCGTTTTGGTCGTCTTCCGCTCGACAGCTATGAAAAACTTGAAATGTATGACGCCAATCCTTATGTGCTGTTTTTCCCCGGAGTTGCCAATAAAGACTATTACTGGGGCGTGTATTTTGCGCCGCTTAATCATGCCGACGAGGTGGACAGGGTGTTTTCCGGTCTTTATTTTGAAAGGCTCAGAATACCGGCGGCCATCGGAAAGCCCGAAGAAGTTGTGCAACAATTAAAAGAACAAAAGCAGGAAGTTGTCAGGGAGTATGAACAGATTGACAGACAAGTAAACGATTTCTGGGAATCCGAGAAACAAAAGTGTATGCAAGTTTATTCAAAGCTGTTACAGCTAAACTATTATTTCAGTGCACGGCGTTTTGCCGCAAGATATAATAATAAATTTGCCCTTGCCGGCTGGATACCGGCATGTGACGAAAAGCAATTTTGCTTAACACTCGACACGGTTGACGATATTGAATACTCCTTGGAGGATGCTGACAACAAGCGCCACACGCCTCCGGTTAAGCTGCGCAATCCGGCTCTTTTTAAACCGTTCGAGTTTTTTGTGGATATGTACGGACTGCCGAGCTATAACGAAATCGACCCTACAATTTTTGTGGGCATAACCTACACACTGCTTTTCGGGTTTATGTTTGGCGATTTGGGGCAGGGTATAATACTTGCAATCGCCGGCTATCTGTTATGGAAATTTAAAAAGCTTAAGGTTGGTAGAATACTGGTTCCTTGCGGCATATCATCTGCCGTATTTGGCACAGTATTCGGCTCGGTGTTTGGGTACGAGCATGTTCTTGATCCGGTTTACAAGCATCTTTTTGGACTTAACGAAAAACCGATCGAGGTTATGAAGCCGTCAATGACAAGCAAAATATTGCTAACCTCGGTTGCAGCCGGTCTTATGTTGATAATTGCGTCAATGCTTCTTAATGTATATTCCAGCCTAAGGCGCCGTGATTACCAAAATGGCATTTTCGGTTCTAACGGCATTGCGGGGATTGTGTTTTATTCCGCGGTTGTTATTGGCGGCGTTGCTGCGATTACAGGCGCATTTTCGGTCAGCGCTCCCTATGTTTTGCTGTTCATCGTTTTACCTATCCTGCTGATATACTTTCGTGAACCGCTTGGTGCACTTGCAAAAAATGAACCTAACTGGCAGCCGGAAAGCTGGGGGCAATACTGTATGCAAAATGCGTTTGAGCTGTTTGAAACAATGCTCTCCTATCTGTCAAACACCGTATCATTCCTGCGAGTCGGCGCATTTGTACTTGTCCACGCCGGAATGATGATGGCAGTATTCACATTAGCGTCGCTCACAAAAGGCATTGCCTATATACTAATAATTGCAGCAGGCAACATTATAGTCACCGTAATGGAAGCATTACTTGTTGCGATACAAGTAATGCGCCTGGAATTTTATGAAATGTTTAGCCGTTACTATAACGGTAACGGCCGACCGTACAGCCCGCTAAAATATATTTCAGGCAAAAAAGTTTTTCTAGACCATCATTAATTAGTTAAAATCCGGTGTGAAAAAATCACTGCCGGCTATTATTTGGAGGTAAATGTTATGAATATTTTGTTTTTGCTCATTCCTGCAGCATTGCTCATTATTTCGGTTGTTCTATCGATTGTTTTAGTAAAACGAGGCATTTCGGTCAAACGAGCAATATCAATTCACCTTTTATCGCTTATTGTAATCGCGGCATTTAGCTTGATTATGCCGTTTGGCGTTGCTGCCCAAACACCCGAAGACAATACCGAAGCTGGCGTTAATCAGACTGAACAACCAACCCCGACTGACAACAGCGGCCTTAAATATATCGGCGCGGCACTTGCCGTCGGCCTTGCCGGCTTGGGCGGCGGTATTGCTGTCGCAGCGGGAGCCCCTGCTGCAATTGGAGCCAATGTGGAAGATCCCAATTCCTTCGGAAAGTCAATAATTTTCGTGGCACTTGGCGAAGGTTTTGGACTTTATGGGCTGCTAATCGGCATTCTTTGCCTTGTTCTATAACCGATGCTGTTATGAGATTTTTTGTTATAAGCGATAGTAACGACACAAAAATCGGCATGCGCCTTGCCGGAATTGAAGGCGTGGTTGTGCGTACACAGCAGGATGCAGCCGAAGCACTCACAAAAGCCATGGAAATGGAGGATATCGCAGTCATACTTATGACCGAGCGGTTGGTCAAGCTTTGCCCCGAACTTGTGGATGAGCTCAAGCTCAACCGCACACGCCCACTTATCGTTGAAATTCCTGACAGGCACGGCGGCGGCAGAGCTAAGGATTCTATTAACCGGTATGTGCGTGAGGCAATCGGAATCAAAGTATGATACTAAAAGATTGGTTTAACCATCGCGAAAGGGTGAGTTAATATGATAAACTGCGAAAAAAAAGTCAATAAGTTTGTACAGGCAATTCTTCAGTATGCACAAGAGCAGCGCTCAAAAATTCACCTCGAAGCAGATGCACTCAAAGCCGAGCGGCTGCAAAAGGCTGAGCAAGAGGTGCTTACAGACGCCTACAGACTCATACAAAACGAAAACGCGGCAGTCAGATACGAAATAGTGCGCGAAATATCGCGACGGGATTTAGCATCCCGCAAAGAGATGATTTTTCACAGACAAAAAATAGCTGACGATATTTTTATTAGTGCAAAAGAAAAGTTAAAAGAATTTGTGTCAACTCCTGAATATGAGCAATATATGATAAAAATGATCGGTGACATGGCATTAATAATGTCGCCGCAAGACACTATATATTATATATCCCAAAGAGATGAACACTTTTTAAAAAGCCTTGTGACGGCTTGCCCTGCAGGCAGCCGTGTGGAAATATCCGAAAATATTGATATAGGCGGTATTCGAGGTGTTGACACAAAGAACAAGCAAATCATTGACAATACTCTCGACACAAAGCTTGAGCAGCAGCGTGAATGGTTTGCAACTACATCGGGTCTTTGCATTGAATGAACGGGGGTTTCACACATGAACAACAGCATATACGGCATCAACGGCCCCGTTGTTACGGTGCTAGGCAGCACCGAGTTTTCTATGTTAGAAATGGTATATGTCGGTGACGATAGGCTGGTAGGTGAGGTAATCAGTATTGACAACGACAAAACCACTATACAGGTTTACGAAAGCACAACCGGACTTTGTCCCGGTCAACAGGTAAGCGGCACAGGTGCACCTTTGTGCGCAACATTAGGGCCCGGCATACTTGATAATATTTTTGACGGTATAGGGCGACCGCTTAAAGCAATTGAAGATACATCCGGCAATTTTATAAGTCGCAGCGTCAATGTTACCGCACTTGACGAACAGCGTGAGTGGGAAGTCACAATTACTGTCAATGCCGGTGACACGCTGACGCCCGGAGTAATATACGCCACCTGCCCGGAAACTGCAGTAATCACACATAAATGCATGGTGCCCCCTTGGATTTCCGGAGTAGTCGAAACGGTAAAACCAAGCGGTAAGTATAAAGTAAACGACAAGGTAATTACGGTGCGTGATGAACATGGTGCAATACATGAACTGACACTATGCCAAAAATGGCCAATACGCACACCTCGACCAACTGTCGGACGGTTATACTCATCTGCCCCGCTAATAACGGGACAGCGCGTTATCGATTCGCTTTTCCCTATAGCAAGGGGCGGCACTGCCGCAGTTCCTGGAGGTTTTGGTACTGGTAAAACAATGACGCAGCAGCAACTTGCAAAATGGTGTGACGCTGACATTATTATTTATATAGGATGTGGCGAACGCGGCAATGAAATGTCGCAGGTGTTACAGGAGTTTTCAGACCTTTATGACCCAAAAACCGGACGGCCGATGACCGACCGCACAGCACTTATTGCAAACACATCAAACATGCCGGTTGCGGCACGCGAAGCATCAATTTATACAGGAATAACTCTTGCCGAATATTACCGGGATATGGGATACCATGTTGCAATAATGGCTGATTCAACCTCCCGTTGGGCCGAAGCTCTGCGTGAAATTTCCGGCCGACTTGAAGAAATGCCCGCCGAGGAGGGATTTCCTGCCTATCTCCCCTCCCGTCTTTCAGAATTTTATGAGCGTGCCGGCATGGTTAAAACTCTTTGCGGGCAAACAGGCAGTGTTACCGTAATCGGAGCGGTATCGCCGCAGGGCAGCGATTTCTCAGAGCCTGTTACGCAAAACACCAAGCGTTTTACACGCTGCTTCTGGGCGCTTGATAAATCGCTGGCTTATGCTCGCCATTATCCTGCTATCAATTGGACAGACAGCTATAGCGAATATATCGACGACTTGACCGAATGGTATAAAACCAATGTCGGTGATGATTTTATGGAATGCCGCGCACAAATTACCACCATTCTTCAGGATGAAAGCAAACTAATGGAAATTGTCAAGCTGATAGGCTCGGATGTGCTGTCCGATGACCAAAAGCTCATAATAGAAACTGCTCGTACAATTCGCATAGGCTTTTTGCAGCAAAATGCCTACCACAAAAATGACACTTATGTTCCGTTAAATAAACAACTTGTCATGATGCGCGTCATACTGTATTTGCACAAGTCTGCTCAGGCAGCGCTAAAGTCGGGCAAGCCAATTTCACGAGTAATTGAGCTTGGTCTTTTTGATAAAGCGGCACGCATCAAATATGATGTGCCAAACGACAACTTAGAACTCCTTGATAGCTTCTTTTCCGAAATCGACCAAGCAATTAAAAGTCTTTAAATAAATGCTGAAAGGCCTTGGTTTTAATGGTTATTGAGTATATGGGAGTCCAGGAAATAAGCGGCTCCTTAATCGTATTGGATGGGGTTAAAAATGCCTCATTTGAAGAATCAGTGTTAATCCGACTTGAAAATGGCACTGAACGCGCCGGCAGGATTGTGCAGATAGACGGCCAGCATGTTGTAATACAGGTGTTTGAGGGCACTCCCGGTATTTCACTGACTAATACGCGGACAAGGCTTTTGGGGCGTCCGGTTGAAATGCCGTTGTCCATGGAGCTGCTTGGGCGCGTTTTTGACGGAGCAGGGCGTCCAATTGATGGGCTTTCAGACATATTTCCGCAAACCCGTCGTGATGTCAACGGCACACCGATAAATCCCGTCTCCAGAGTTTATCCGCGAAATTATATTGAAACGGGAATTTCATCAATTGATTGCCTTATGACATTGATACGCGGTCAAAAGCTGCCGATTTTTTCGGGCTCCGGTATGCACCACAACGAGCTCGCTGCCCAAATTGTACGACAAGCAAAAATACAGGGTGATGATGCGGGTTTTGCCATTGTGTTTGCCGCAATGGGCGTCACAAACGATGTTGCTGATTTTTTTAGACGCAGCTTTGAAGAAAGCGGTGTGCTAAACCGCGTATTAATGTTCCTTAACCTGTCAAACGATCCAATAATTGAACGAATATTAACACCGCGCTGCGCATTAACTGCAGCTGAATATCTTGCCTTTGACAAATCAATGCATATACTTGTGATTATGACCGACATGACCTCGTATGCCGAGGCGTTACGCGAATTTTCATCTTCAAAAGGCGAAATACCCGGACGCAAGGGCTATCCCGGTTATCTTTATTCAGACCTTGCCTCTCTTTATGAACGAGCAGGCATGATAAAGGGCAGCACCGGCTCCGTAACTCAAATTCCGATACTTACCATGCCCAACGATGATATCACACATCCGGTTCCGGATTTAACAGGATATATTACCGAAGGACAAATTGTTTTAGATCGAACAATGGACAAAAGCGGGATATATCCGCCTGTTTCGGCGTTGCCGTCACTATCCCGTCTTATGAAAGACGGCATAGGCGAAGGGTTTACACGGGCCGACCATGCCGCTGTCGCCAACCAGCTTTTTGCATGCTATGCGCGCGTTCAAGAGGCGCGCTCTCTTTCATCGGTTATTGGTGAGGACGAGCTTTCGCCAAGTGACAAAAAGCTGATGTCATTTGGGCGCTTGTTTGACAGCAAATTTATTAATCAGGGTCATTTGGAAAACCGCACAATAGATCAGACACTTGACCTCGGCTGGCAGCTCTTGTCCGTGCTGCCCCGTGAAGAGCTTGATCGCATTGACGACAAAATGCTTGACAAATTCTACAAGCCCGATATTTGAGGTGAACAGATTTAATGAAAGTTATTCCAACAAAAGGCAACCTTATAAGCATAAAAAAATCGCTTAATCTTGCTAAGGTAGGCTTTGAGCTGCTTGACCGCAAGCGTAATATATTAATTCATGAAATGCTTGAATTGATGGACAGTGCTGCATCAATTCAGGAGCAGATTGACACCTGTTATGAACAGGCCTATCTGGCGTTGCAGCGAGCCAACATTGCGCATGGTGTTGTTGAAGATATTGCCGAATCTGTGCCGGTTGAAAATGGGTTGTCGCTGTCTTCGCGCAGTGTGATGGGAATCGAAATTCCTATTGTTGAATTAGACCCACAGCCTGTCGAACTTTCATACGGTTTTA
The DNA here is from genome assembly GCA_002409375.1 of Ruminococcaceae bacterium UBA5423. Taxonomy (GTDB): domain Bacteria; phylum Bacillota; class Clostridia; order Oscillospirales; family Acutalibacteraceae; genus Avimonas. The sequence goes on along the minus strand of DHNF01000039.1, from coordinate 15,415 downwards.
TGTTTTCGAGCGCACTGGTTGATGAAGCTTATATTAAATTTGACTTGGTCAAAAAGCTGACTGCTAAACTTGCGCAAGTCGAAAACAGCGTGTACAGACTGGCAACCGCAATTAACAAAACTCAAAAGCGTGCCAACGCGCTTAAAAATATTGTCATACCTCGTTTTATGTCGACGGCAAAAATAATATCCGATTCACTTGAGGAAAAGGAGCGCGAAGAATTTTCGCGCCTCAAAGTCATTAAGTCAAAAAACACATAGTATTATAAATATTATACTAATGGCGGTGTGTATCCCGCTATTTTTTATTTTTTGAAGATTTTTTGATTGCTGAATCGTTTTTATTTATAGGCGGGGAAAAATTATGCGGCAGAAAGGCGGCGATATGTGTGTATGAATGAATCTGATTTTGCTAATTTGGTTGAACAGTACTCGTCATTGATATTCACAGTCTGCTTTCGCCTTGTACACGATTATCAGGAAGCCGAAAATCTAACTCAGGAAACATTTCTAACCGCATTTCTTTCTATCGATCGATTTACCGGAACAAACTATAAACCGTGGTTAATCAGAATTGCCGTAAATAAATCAAAGGATTATCTAAAAAGTGCATACCACCGTACTACAAACGCTGTAGATAACCAAACACTTGACATGATTCAGAACGATAAAACAAATTATGGTTTAATAGAAGAATCCGAGCAAATAGAAACAATAAAAGCCGCCTGTCGCAAGTTGCCGCCGCCGTACTGCGAAATTGCGCTTTTGCATTATGTTGAAGATAAAAGCTTTGAAGAAATTGCAAATATCCTTGACCGTCCACTGAAAACAGTGCAAACACAAGCCTATCGCGCAAGAGATAAACTTAGAAAAAAATTGAAGGAGGATATGGTATGTTAGATCGCAGCTTTTTAACCGATGGACATTTGACTGATTATGCAATCAATTTATTAGCTGACGGACAGACTGACGGATACAACGGCGATAAATTATCTGACAGTGATACATATATGCTCCTTTCACATCTTGAAAGCTGCCGAGAATGTATGGACAGTTATATTGATGCAGTCTCCATGAGCAAGCTTGAAGATTTGCCCGACGGCTTTAATGAGAAAATCATTAGTAAAATTAATGCTCAGCAACCTCGCGATAAAGTTCAGATAGTGTTTATTAACATAATGAAGTTAAGCGTAGGTGTGTGTCTTACACTTTTGCTGTTTTTTAGCGGAGCCTTTCAGGTTATGAGTGACGCCACAGAGAATATAATTGAATATATCACTGTTAAAAGCGATGTATCGATAACAAACCAATTATCTGAAAATCCATGGAATAAGCTTACTGACAACATTAATTCAAATTTTTCGGATTTCGCAAATCATTGGAACAATTTATTTAAAGGAGAAGATAAGCATGAACAATAACACTCCAAACTTCATTCCACCACAACCTCCTATACAACCGCCGGTTTATAAGCCGGTAAATACCGGCGGGGGGGGG
>DHNF01000039.1:10704-13711 GCA_002409375.1 Ruminococcaceae bacterium UBA5423 | reverse complement strand
CAATTTTTGACATTTATATTTTCTCTTATCCCCGGAGCCGGACAGATGTATCAAGGCTTAATGAAACGCGGGTTATCCATTATGATACTGTTCACCGGAATAATTGCAGTTTCTATATTCACTTATATATCTGCTTTAATTATCGTTCTGCCTGCAGTATGGTTTTACTCTTTTTTTGATGCCATTAACCGTATCAATCTAACCAGAGATGAACTTACCCGGCAAAAAGATGAGTATTTACTTATTAACCAATTAAACTGTAAAGGCGATAATGCCGGAAAAACAATTATACAGCTATTCGGCCGGCGTCATATGATGCTGGGATGGGGAATAATCATTTTTTCAGTTTGGCTGATGTTGAAAATGATTGTCAACCGATATTTTCTTTATCAATTTCTTCCCGATGTGGTTTATTCATTTTTGAGATCTTTCATTGACTTTCTTCCGTCCATGATAATTCCGGCTATTTGTATATATACAGGTATTAAGCTTATTAAAGGCAGCGATAAACAGAAAAAGCGTTATGACGAATATACGATACCTGAGGACAATCATAAAACAGGAGGTACAAGTGATGGACAACAGCTATAATACGCACATTCCTAATGCTTTTGTGGAAAATCAGCCTGTTTGTCCTGCCCGACGCGTCGGTACATTTACCTTAGGAGTGGCCTTGATCCTTCTTGGAATTTTAGTTCCTGCAGCCCTGTATTTGGGTAAGGGGGCATGGCAGCTTTTATTGCTGTCACCTGTCGTATTACTATGCCTTGGTGCTGAAATATTGTTTTATGCCATAAGGCATAAAGATACAAAATACAAATATGACGGGCTTTCAGTCTTTCTTGTAATATTAATAACCTTTGGTACGCTTATTTGTTCAGGTATAGCAAAGGTCGCAACAAGTGCTGCAGTTTATTCACAGCAAATTGAGGAGTCCCGCTCCATTACCGTAAATACAGCAGAAAAAGCTTTGGCAGATAATAATTGCACCGGTAATGTACATGGTACCCATTTTACCTCGTCGCATGAAGTAATTCCCGCTATATTGAATGACAAAAAGAAGGTAATATGGCCTGTAGGTGTTGATATAGAATTTGTCACCATAAACGGCAGTGAATCTCCTGACGATGAACAGATTATAAAGACTTTTGCCGATATTGCTACTGCCTGCAAAAATGAAAACCTTGAAAGGCTATCAATGAGATTTTCCCGCGAGGACACAGAATACACTGTTTCTCTATACGGCGGAGCTATCTCGAACACTAATACAGTTGATATGCAAAGTCGCATAAATATTTATGGCGGCGATGAATAATAAATTTTAAAAAAACCGTCTGCAATGCCAAATCAAAGGATTGCAGACGGTTTTTTGAATTTAAATATTTTCATGAAGGCTTGGCACGAATGGCCCGTTTAGGTTTTTTGCCGCCAAAGCAAGCAATATTGACACAACCACTATCGTCAAAAGCAGAATAAGTACGATGCGAAACAGTCGTAAATGGCGGCGCGGGGACTTTTGATTGACCGGATGACCACAGATTGGGCAAAAACGGCCGTCTGATTGTCCGCCGCATTTTAGACAATACATTAATCACACCGCCTTTCAACACGCTTTTCTAAAGATTAAAGTCTGTCCTTAATTGAGTTTAGTAAACCGCCTTTTTGAATTATATTCTGAATAAACGGCGGAAATGGCTCTGCCTGATATTCCTTGCCTGCGGTAAGATTGCTGATAAGTCCGGTGTCAAAATCCACCTTGATTTCGTCACCGGCCTTTATATCCCCAGCGGCCTCATCACATTCAAGAATAGCGAGTCCGATATTGATAGCATTTCGGTAAAAAATGCGTGCAAAAGTTGAAGCGATTACACACGATATGCCGCTTGCCTTTATCGCAATCGGTGCGTGTTCGCGCGATGAACCGCACCCGAAGTTTTTATTAGCAACGATAATATCGCCTTTTTTCACCCTGTTTATAAAATCCTTGTCTATGTCCTCCATACAGTGCGCCGCCAGCTCGTCGTGTTTTGAGGTGTTGAGGTAGCGTGCCGGTATAATGACGTCGGTGTCGACGTTGTCGCCGTATTTATGAACTATGCCCTGTGCTGTCATTGACTGTCATTCCTTTCAAAAGAATTTATAATGTCGCGGGGTCGGTAATTTTACCGGTAATTGCGGATGCTGCAGCCACATATGGGTTAGCAAGATATACTTCACTCTTGACATGACCCATGCGCCCTACAAAGTTACGATTAGTGGTAGAAACAGCACGTTCTCCAGCTGCAAGAATACCCATATGACCGCCAAGACACGGGCCGCAGGTTGGTGTGGAAACCACTGCACCTGCATTTATAAAGATATCAAACAGTCCCTCGTGCATGCTGTCAAGCCAAATTTGCTGAGTTGCCGGAATGACTATGCACCGCACGCCTTTTGCAACCTTACGCCCTTTAAGTATTTGTGCCGCCGCACGCATATCCTCTATGCGTCCGTTAGTGCACGAGCCTATAACAACCTGGTCAATATCAATTTGGTCATTTATCTCATCAATTGTTTTTGTGTTTTCGGGCAAATGAGGCAATGCAACTGTAGGACGCAATGTTGATAAGTCAATTTGAATAACCTCGTCATATATTGCATCTTCGTCTGCCTCAAACACCTTAATCTCACGCTTAAATCGTCCCTCGACATAGGCAAGCGTCACATCATCAACAGGGAAAATACCGTTTTTTGCACCTGCCTCAATTGCCATGTTGGCAACGCACAGGCGGTCGTCCATCGAAAGCTGGGCCACACCCTCGCCGGTAAATTCGAGTGAACGGTAAAGTGCTCCGTCCACACCGATAAGCCCTATTAAATGTAAAACCAAATCCTTGCCGCCCACATACCGGTTCGGTTTGCCTGTAAGCTCAACTTTAATTGCCGACGGCACCTTAAACCATGCCGTACCAGTGGCCATTGCGGCCGCTAAATCGGTGGAACCGACACCGGTTGAAAAAGCACCAAG
>DHNF01000039.1:10145-10555 GCA_002409375.1 Ruminococcaceae bacterium UBA5423 | reverse complement strand
CCGGTTGAAAAAGCACCAAGTGCTCCATAAGTGCAGGTGTGGCTATCGGCGCCGATAATGCAATCCCCAGGCCCTACAAGCCCTTGTTCCGGCAGAACAGCGTGCTCCACACCCATGCGTCCAACATCAAAGAAATTCTCAACATCATGCTTTGTTGCAAACTCGCGCACGCGTTTAACCTGCTCGGCTGCTTTAATATCCTTGTTAGGCGTAAAGTGGTCCATAACAAGTGCAACACGAGATTTGTCGAACACACCGCATGCTTTGCAACGTTCAAATTCATCAATTGCGACAGGCGCGGTAATATCGTTGCCAAGGCAAAGGTCAAGCTTGGCTTCTATAAGCTGTCCGGCCTTTACTTCGGACAATCCCGCGTGTGCCGCCAGTATTTTTTGTGTCATTGTCATACC
>DHNF01000039.1:9521-10007 GCA_002409375.1 Ruminococcaceae bacterium UBA5423 | reverse complement strand
TTTGTGTCATTGTCATACCCATTAACTGTGCCTCCTGTTTGGTTAATTTTTAATATTATCAAGCATTAGCTTATATTCCATAGACTCGCTTAACGCCATCCAGCTTGCTTCTATAACGTCGCTTGAAACGCCAACCGTGGTCCACTCGCGTTCGCCGTCGGTCGATGTTATAAGCACACGGACTTTTGCACCTGTAGCTTGTCTGGAATCCATGACGCGCACCTTGTAGTCCACAAGATGCACTCCCGACAATGATGGATAAAATCCGCATAAAGCATTTCGCAGTGCCTTGTCAAGTGCATTAACCGGTCCGTTACCCTCGCTTGCTGCAGTCTGTGCTTTGTCGCCGACACGGATTTTCAGCATTGCAACTGCGCTGTGGTTTGGTTCGGACGGTTTTTCACCGGTTATACGGTAATAGCCCAATTCAAAAAAGGAACTAAGCCTGCCCAATATTTTGAGTACAAGCAGCTCAAAGCTTGCGTC
>DHNF01000039.1:3673-9402 GCA_002409375.1 Ruminococcaceae bacterium UBA5423 | reverse complement strand
GCAGCTCAAAGCTTGCGTCGGCACCGTCATACTGGTAACCTTCAAGCTCCATTCGTTTTAACTGCTCTATTATATCACCTAATTGAGGAGATGTCTTGGTGATTTCAGGACAAAAATGTTGGATTTTTTTCAAAACTGCTGTTCGCCCGCTGATTTCACTCATCAGAAAACGGCGTTCATTGCCGACAGCTTCGGGAGGTATATGTTCAAAGGTCTCTGAGTTTTTCAAAACCCCGTCGGCATGCATGCCAGCCTTGTGTGCAAATGCACTGCCGCCTACGTAGGGCGTACCTCTTTCAAGACGCACATTTGCAATCTCTGCCATGTTGCGCGCCGTTGATGTCAGCAGCTTTATTTTGTCCGGCTCAATACAACGATACCCCTTTTTAAGCTGGAGATTTGCAATAATCGACGACAAATTAGCGTTTCCGCTACGCTCTCCAAATCCCAAATATGTACCCTGAACATGAACAGCGCCGGCTTCGACCGCCATAATCGAATTGGCAACCGCCATTCCACCATCATTATGAGCATGGATGCCGACAGCAGATTTTATTTTTTGTACCACTGTCTTTGTAATTTCATAAACCTCGCTTGGAAAAGCTCCGCCGTTTGTATCACATAAAACCAACACATCAGCACCTGAATCTTCTGCAACTTTAAGCGCTTTTAATGCATATTGCGGGTTTGCCTTATATCCGTCAAAAAAATGCTCGGCGTCAAAAATTACACGCTTGCCCTCGTTTTTAAAGAAAGCTATGGTTTCGGCAATCATATTAAGATTTTCGTCTTCGGTTGTGCGAAGAATATCACGCACATGCAAGTCCCAGCTTTTGCCGAACAACGCGACAGTTTTCGTGTTGGCAGTTAACAATGCCTTAACATTGGCATCTTGTTCAACCGCAATGTTCTTGCGCCTTGTCGAACCAAATGCCACCAACTCGGTGTTTTTAAGCTTGAGCATTGAAACACGGCGAAAGAATTCAAGGTCCTTTGGGTTGGATCCGGGATTGCCGGCCTCCACAAAATCAACACCCAGCTCGTCAAGCAGGCGCGTTATTGCAAGTTTATCCTCAATCGAAAAAGAAATACCCTCTCCCTGCGCCCCATCACGCAGAGTAGAATCAAAAACCTCGATAACTCGATTCATAAAAAGGAGCATGGTGCTCCACCCATGCCGCGCACAAAACGCGCATGAAAGAAGCAAATTTATGCCCGCGTCCCACCTTTCATAATTTCTTTCAACCTAACTCACTTCTTTCACGGTTATTTCTCGTCATCGTGAATTGTCAAGTCGCCCCGCTGCAGTGCATTTATGCCGGTGCGCGCCATTTCTAACACACCATAACGCTCAAGCTGATCGACAAAATCGTCAATTTCATCTGTCTGCCCGGTCATCTCTATTGTTATGGTTTGATCCCCGATATCAAGTATGCGCGCTCCATAGTTCTGCACCTTTTTTACTATCTGCCCCCGTTCGTTGCTGACAGCACGCACCTTGACAAGCAGCAGCTCACTGTTGGAACAATTCTCGTGCTCAAGCACTTTTACCTTGATAATATCCTCAAGCTTTAACAGCTGGCGTGTCAATTGTGTAAATGTAGCTTCATCGCTGGTCACTACTATGGTAAGGCGTGAAAATGCCGGCTTTTCGGTGCTGCACGCAACAAGGGAATCAATATTGAACCCCCGTCTTGAAAAAAGCCCTGCAACACGAAGCAGTACACCAGGATGATTTACCGCCAAAACAGAAAAAATAGCTTTGCTCTCCCGCACTTAAATCAGTCCGCCTTTCACATTTCCTCAATAATTTCGTCCACCGTACCGCCTGGAGGAATCATGGGAAGCACATTTGCGTCGGGTGAAATGCAGCAGTCAACAACCACAGGTCCGCCTGCTGCAAATGCAGCTTTGACAACCGGCTCAACCTCACGCACTTTACTAATTCGCATTCCGGCACATCCGAAAGCCTCGGCAAGCTTAACCAAATCAGTTCGTCGTTTTGGGTCAGTTGCTGAAAAGCGATTGTCATAAAACACCTTTTGCCATTGACGCACCATTCCCAGCACCCTGTTATTCATGACAAACACAACAATTGGTAAGTTGTAAGACGCCAGCGTGGTCAATTCGTTTAAGTTCATATGGAAACTACCGTCACCTGAAATCAAAACCACCTGTCGACCGGGATTTGCAGCCTGTGCGCCAATAGCTGCGCCAAGTCCATACCCCATTGTGCCAAGCCCTCCGGAAGTCAGCAGTGTGCGAGCTTTGCGTATTTCAAAGTGCTGTGCCGTCCACATCTGGTGCTGACCGACATCGGTTGCAACAATCACATCGTCGGGCGTAAGCTCTCTAATGGTTTTTAGTATGTGCAGAGGATCAGGCACACCGTCACCGTTACAAGTGTCAACATTTTTCACACTTTTCAGTGATGTTATTTTGTTAACCCAATCATCGTGGCTGGTGCTGCCAACTCTTTCACATAGAATTCTCAACACCTGTTTTAAATTGCCGGCAACGCGCACCGAAGCGGTGACATTCTTGTCAAATTCGGCGTGATCAACATCAATGTGAACAACATCTGCCCCGGGCGCAAACTCGCTGCGGTTGCCCGCCACCCGGTCGGAAAAGCGTGCACCGCATACAATCAGTAAATCGCATTCACGAGCAGCCCTGTTTGCAGCAAGCGTTCCGTGCATACCAATCATGCCAAGCCACAGCCTGTGGCTCGGCGGAAACCCGCCCAGCCCCATCATTGACGAACACACCGGTATATCCTGCTTTTCTGCTAACCTAAGCAATTCTTGCTCTGCCCCCGAGGATATTATGCCGCCGCCAAAATACATCATCGGTCTTTGGCTAAGATTCAGCATTTCAAGCGTCATTTCAATGCGTTCTTGCTTTGGTGGCTGTGACGGGCTTGCGCCGGTGTATGACTGCGGCTCATACTCAACCATTGCAGAGGTTACATCCTTAGGCAGGTCAATAAGCACCGGACCGGGGCGCCCGCTCCTTGCAATACGAAAAGCCTCCCGCACCGTTGCGCTTAACTCTTTTGCGTTTTTCACAATAAAATTGTGCTTTGTAATAGGCATTGTTATACCGGTAATATCAACTTCCTGAAATGAATCTCTGCCGAGTAATGATACAGCCACATTGCCTGTAATCGCCACTATAGGTATCGAGTCCATATATGCAGTCGCAATGCCGGTCACAAGATTTGTTGCCCCCGGCCCCGATGTTGCAATACACACGCCGACTTTGCCGGTTGAACGGGCGTACCCATCTGCGGCATGGGCAGCCCCCTGCTCATGAGCAGTCAAAACATGATTTATCTTGTCTCGATAATTATAAAGTGCATCATATATGTTGAGGACAGCCCCTCCGGGATACCCAAACACCGTATCCACTCCCTGCTCCAACAAACATTCCATCAGCACTTGAGAACCGTTAAGCATTCAATATACACATCCTTTTCAGTATAAAAAAATCTATGAATACAAAAAACCTTCACCTCAATATAAGAGGCGAAGGCAAAATCTCCGCGGTACCACTCTTTTTTGCTTAAAAAAATCAAGCCGCTCCATAGTATCGGGCCGTCAATCGACCGAATACCGTCCCGGATAACGGTGGGAATCCGTTCGTACTTACTAAGGGGCAGAACCTTTTCGGTAGAAAGCTCGGGAGGTGATATTCGCGTGTCTGCGCAACCGCCTCGCACCGACCGGCGGCTCTCTGGATTTTGCTAAACACGATACTTATCCCCCGTCATCGCATTTATAATATTATGGGTATAATACACTATGCACACGGCTTTTGTCAAGTGTAAAAAATCCCTGCAATATTGGCGAAAACAAAACAGACCGCAAACCCGACTATGGTTGGCACAACAAAAGATATCAACGTCCATTTAAGGCTTTGGGTTTCTTTCTTTATCGTAAGACATGTTGTCGAGCAAGGCCAATGCATAAGAGAAAAGAGCATTGTGCTCACCGCCGTAATCCATGTCCACCCGTTGTCAACCAATAGCTGCTTTAAACTGTTTAGTGAATCCATTTCCATAATACTGCCTGATGCCATATAAGCCATGATAATAATCGGAACAACAATCTCATTTGCGGGCAACCCCAAAATAAAAGCTAAGAGTATAACTCCGTCCATGCCAAACAATCGCGCAAACGGATCCAAAAACCCCGAGCACCATGCAAGAAGTGTCGAATTGCCGATTGACACATTAGCCATAATCCAAATTACAACACCTGCAGGTGCTGCGACCGCAACTGCCCTGCCCAAAACAAACAGCGTTCTGTCAAAAATTGAGCGTACAATAACCTTTCCAATTTGCGGCTTTCGATAGGGCGGAAGTTCCAGCGTAAATGAAGATGAAACACCTTTTAGTATTGTTTTGGATAACAGCTTTGAGATGACAAAGGTCATAATTATACCGATTAAAATAACGCCCGTTAACAAAATTGCAGACAAAACCGACTCAAACGGGCCCGCTGCAAACCCGATAAAAAACATTGTCAGTATCGCAATTAGTGTCGGAAATCTACCGTTGCACGGTACAAAATTGTTAGTAATCATTGCGATAAGGCGTTCTCTCGGTGAATCAATTATTCGACACCCGACAATTCCAGCCGCATTACATCCAAACCCCATGCACATGGTTAAGGCCTGCTTGCCGCAAGCGTTACATTTTTTAAAGAATTTGTCAAGGTTAAAGGCGACTCTTGGTAAATAGCCCGAATCCTCAAGCAAAGTAAACAGCGGGAAAAAAATTGCCATGGGCGGAAGCATCACCGACACAACCCACGCTAGCACACGGTATAATCCGTCTACGAGCACGCCACGCAGCCAATCAGGTGCTTTAAGAAAAACAAGCAAATCAGCAAGCTTTTGTCCAATCCAAAAAAGGCCGTCAGATAAAAGCTGTGAGGGATAGTTCGCGCCGGTAATGGTTAGCCAGAAAACAAATGCAAGCAAACAAATCATTATCGGAATACCCGTAATTTTGCTTGTGACAATCCTGTCAATCTTTGTATCACTGCCGTTATAATCCCTGTTTTTATATTTCACCGTTTTTGCACAGATGCTTTCGGCTGTTGAAACAAGGTTATATACAATTTTATCACGAAATGTGTCAGATGAAATCCCGTTTTCATTTAATAATCGTTTTGCCTTGCCAAGTTTTTCTTTTACAGTTCTATCTTCATAAATATCATAGCCTAAATGCTGGGCAATTGACTCAGCAAGCTTTTCATCATTATCAATAAGCTTTATGGCAAGCCATCTTGAATTGATTTCACCGTCATATTTGCCTTTAAGTGCTGATTCAACAATAGATATTGCCTGCTCGACTTGTGAAGTATACCTTACTATAATCGGCGTTGCTTGCTTGTTGCCGTATAAAAAATCATGAACTACACTCATCAGTGAATTAAGGCTTTTCTTTTTTCTCGCTGTCACACCAACGACAGGTACGCCGAGCAGCGACGAAAGACCGTCGATGTCAATAACAATACCCCTTTTTTTTGCCTCATCCATCATATTAACGCAAACGACTACGTTTTTGCTGATTTCTATTATCTGCAAAACAAGGTTTAGGTTTCTCTCAAGGCAAACCGCATCGCACACCACAATAATTGCGTCGGGCTTTGCAAAACAAATAAAGTCACGTGCTACTTCCTCTTCGGCTGAATGTGCCATAAGAGAATATGTACCCGGAA
>DHNF01000039.1:2521-3477 GCA_002409375.1 Ruminococcaceae bacterium UBA5423 | reverse complement strand
CATAAGAGAATATGTACCCGGAATATCGACCATTATAAAGTTTGTATTATTATAGCTGCAATATCCCTGTGCGTTAGTTACTGTTTTACCAGGCCAGTTTCCTGTGTGTTGGTTCATTCCGGTCAAATTGTTAAATACCGTGCTTTTTCCCACATTGGGGTTCCCTGCCAGTGCAATAACCTTATCGTCTTCGTTTAAGTTTTTAATTTTAAAAACACCATCAACTGCTCTTTTCCCAGTTGATTTATTTGTCAGGCCCAAAATAACCACCTCTATGTAGTTAAAGGGATGAAAATTCATCCCTTTAATTGTCAATGAACAAATACTTTGGAGGAATCCTCTGACCTCAAAGCAATGACTGCGCCCCTGATTAAGTAAGCTATCGGATCCCCTGCTGGACTTGTAAGCAACCGTTCAACCTTAGTGCCCTCGATCAGCCCTATGTCCTGCAGTCTTCTTCTCATGCTACCCGTTGTCAGCAGAGATTTTACCCTTGCCGTCTGCCCTTGTTTTAAATCATATAATGAACATCCTTTACTCATAAAAGCATCCACCTCGAAATAATATTAGGATAAGGAAACTTTATTTCCTGATGTCATTATATGCCTACCTAATAGGTTTGTTCCAACCATGAAAGGATGAATATTTGTGGATATCCCGTCGAATTTTCACACTCTTAAAGGGTACCAGTTGATCGATAAGCCCAAACTTACAGCATCTATGGAAGACTACTTAGAAATGATATACAGATTGCTTAAAACGCAGCCGCATGTAAGAATAAAATTATTAGCAAAAAAACTTAATGTAAGACCGCCATCGGCCTCAAAAATGGTGCATCAATTAAAAAACATGGAGCTTGTTGATTTTGAAAAATACGGGAATATAAAGCCCACTCAAAAAGGATTGATGCTTGGGAACTATTTTCTTTACCGTCACGATGTTCTTATGGAATTTTC
>DHNF01000039.1:0-2454 GCA_002409375.1 Ruminococcaceae bacterium UBA5423 | reverse complement strand
CACGATGTTCTTATGGAATTTTTATGCCTTGTGAATAATACCAGTGATGAGCTTGAACAAGTGGAAAAAATAGAGCACTTTGTCGAAGAAAGAACTGTTTATAATTTGGATAAATGCATAAATGTATTAAAATCGATTAAAAAAGATTAAAACCCGATAAAACACCGGATTTTAATCTTTTTTTCGTATACAAATTTATAAATTATAACATTTTAAAAGCTGCATTTTTTTGCAATAAATAGCTTATCAATCACTTTTTTATAATGCTCCAAAGGTAATACGCCGCCGATATTAGTTAAAAGGCGTCCGTCTGAAAGCATGAGCACACAGGGAACACCACCAATACCAAGCTGTCCGGAAAGCTCGGGCTGGCTGTCAACATCAACTACCCCAAACAAAATGCGCCCGCTGTATTGTGCAGCAAGCGTTTCTATAGTTTGGACCATACGCTTGCTGCTTTGATAATTTTTTGATAAAAATATTATCACAACGGGTATACTTGACTTGATTACAACTTTCTCGAAATTCTGTTTTGTTATGTTTAATATATCAACAGACATAACGCACCTCCCCGCACTTATAGCATCCATATAATTTTTATGCGAGGTAGATGAATTTTATGATACATTTATAGGTCGGGCGGATATGGAATCCGCCCCAACGGCGCCAATCGAAATTGTTTACTGTGCAAAAAATGCCGTTTTAAATCTACGGTTTCTTTTTGTCCGAATTTACTCGAACAGTTTTATCGGTTTTTGTTCTCTGCCGGACACATTCAGTCAGAAGAAACTCGATCTGCCCATTCAAAGATCGAAAATCATCTTTAGCCCAGGCAGCAATTTGCTCATATAGCTTTGAAGATATACGAAGAGGGACTTGCTTTTTTATTTCACTCATGTTTAGTATAGACTGCCGCTGTTGACAATAGGTTGTGCATCTTTGTTACCACACAGAACAACAAGTAGATTAGAAACCATAGCGGCTTTACGCTCTTCATCTAGTTTTACCACATCATTTTCATTTAGTTTCTCCAAAGCCATCTCCACCATCCCAACGGCGCCGTCAACAATCATCTTTCTGGCATCAATAATCGCACTGGCTTGCTGCCTTTGTAACATGGCTGCGGCAATTTCCGGAGCATAAGCAAGATAGGTAATACGTGCTTCCACTATCTCAAGGCCTGCATTTTCAACTTTGTCTTGAATTTCCTTGCGAATACGTTCAGCTACCAAAGTGCTGGAGCCTCGCAGACTGCCCTCGTCAGGCTCACCGTCGCCGGTAGTGTCAATTCCCGGATTTACATCATAAGGGTAGATACGAACGATATTACGCAATGCGCTATCACACTGGAGAGACAGGTATTCTTTGTAATTATCCACATTAAAAACGGCTTTTGCAGTATCCGTGACTTTCCACATTACAGCAATGCCTATTTCTATTGGGTTGCCTAAAACATCATTCACCTTTTGCTTGCTGTTATTTAGTGTCATAACTTTAAGTGAGATTTTTTTATTAACAATATTGGCTTGCATAGTGGCCCCATCTATTTTAATGGTGGAGTTTGCGCTTCTATCCACATCACCGCTTTGGCCAAGGCGGGTTTTATAAGCGGGATTGACTGAGGATGAGAAGGGATTGACAAAATAGAAACCTGCTTCATTTAAAGTTCCTGTGTACTTTCCAAATAGAGTGAGTACTAATGCTTCTTGAGGCTTGATGATTTTAAATCCGAAAAAGGGGAAAACACCTATCACTGACCAGACGACCCCCAAGGTCAGTGGCAACGCCCCCCAAGCATTCTGGCTGTCTAATAGAACTCCACCCAGAACAATAAGACCAATAGCTGCAAGATAAAGTAGAACAAACAGAGTTAGTAAGGGCATTCCACGCTGTGCTCTTAAAGTTTTCTCTTTCATTGTTTCCTCCTAATTAATATGATACCATTATGATATCATATTAATGTCTGCATTACAATAGATTAATACGAGTTTGTACCAACTTTAGTGGATAGAGGGGTACGGCAAATGTTTATTATGGGGGAAAGGTTAAGACTGGCATTAGGCGTGGCAGGGTGCTTGAAAAAAATGCCGTCAAATCGCGGGTTACCTGTGTAAGCATAGAAAAACCTGCGGATCGCGTCTTGTTTATCGCAGGAGTGTAAGGAGGTAATGAAAAAGATGTTGACGATTCGGGTATTCTGCATTATGTAGATTTACCCGGCATCCGAACAGTTATACTTATAAAATATATCAATATATACACCTTTATGGTCACCTAATAAACTCCTCATAATAATCCCATATTTCCGTGCATTTCCCCCAAGAGATTCCGTACTTTGTGGGTAGTTCCTTGAAAAGGTTACTAACTCTAAAGGCATATAAAATATCCTGTCGATTATTTTTATAAATAATAGTTATGACAAATTTTCTATCAACCATTAGCCTTGTGCATTCT
>DHNF01000118.1:873-5802 GCA_002409375.1 Ruminococcaceae bacterium UBA5423 | reverse complement strand
CAAATCTTATTATACGAGGAGTATGACATTGTCTACTAAAAAAATTGCTGCCGTGACCGGTTCACGACGCGGTATTGGCTATGCCATTGCACAAGAATTGGCGCAGTCCGGTTATACCGTTATTCTGTCTGATGTGATAGATAAGGAAGATGCAGCACCATTATTGAAAGAGTTTTCGGAAGAAGGTTTCCCTATCGATTACATAAAGTGTGATATATCCAAAGACTCGGACCGCCGGGCGTTTATGGACGCAATAATCAGTAAATATGGGCGACTTGATGTTCTTGTCAACAATGCGGGTGTTGCTCCTCGCAGTCGTTTGGATGTTTTGGAAACGACGGAGGAAAGCTTTAATTTTGTGATGGACATCAATTTGAAAGGCACCTTTTTTATGTGCCAGTCAGCATCAAACGCCATGATAAAGGCAAAAGGGATTGCAGAAGATTATCATCCGCGTATCGTTAATATTGCATCAATGTCTGCCTATACCTCGTCGGTCAACCGCGGCGAATACTGCATAAGCAAGGCTGGTATTGCGATGGTAACAAAGCTGTTTGCAGATAGATTAGCAGAGTTCGGAATCCCCGTATTTGAGGTGCGCCCCGGCATCATTATGACAGATATGACCGCCACTGTAACCGAAAAATATCAAAAATTAATTGATAACGGAATTACACCCATCAAACGCTTCGGTCAGCCGAAGGACGTTGCAAACTGCGTTATGGCGGCTGTCAGCGGGCGTTTGGATTTTGCTACCGGACAGGTGCTGAATGCCGACGGCGGATTCCATATCCGTAGACTGTAGGTTTCATGTTGAAAGGACAGGTCATGATCATGAATAAAACAATCTTTTGTATCAACGGAATAAATCTTCCTGTAATTGTACTGGATATTGCTGTTATCGGTTCGGGCTGCGCCGGGTTCAATGCGGCAGATTGGCTGTATACATTCGGGCGTAAAAATATAGCTATAATCACCGAGGGTGTCAATATGGGCACCAGCCGCAACACGGGAAGTGACAAGCAGACATATTACAAGCTGTCACTGGCAAGTGATGGAGAGGACAGCGTTGCTCAAATGGCGGCGGATTTATTTGCAGGCGGCGGAGTCAATGGAGATACCGCGCTGGCCGAGGCCGCGGGTTCGGTGCGCTCCTTTATTAAATTATGTAACCTCGGTGTTCCTTTCCCGGTCAATGAATACGGTGAATATGTGGGATACAAAACCGATCATGATCCCAGGCAACGCGCAACGAGCGCAGGTCCGCTGACCAGTAAAATGATGACAGAATGTTTGGAAAAAGTGGTTCGGGATAAAGGTGTTTTAATTCTGGACGGTATGACAGCAATTAAGTTGCTAACATCAAAGGATGGGGTGGAGGGATTGCTTTGTCTTGACCACACATCTTTAAACAGCGAAACGCTGGGATTAACGATAATACGTGCGAAAAGAGTGTTGTTGGCAACAGGTGGTCCGGCAGGATGCTACCTAAATTCGGTCTATCCCGAAAGCCAGACCGGAATGAGTGGTCTGGCACTGGAAGCGGGAGCAATGGGTGCAAACCTTCAGGAATGGCAATACGGACTGGCATCTTTAAAATTCCGATGGAATGTGTCGGGCACCTATCAACAGGTACTGCCAAGATATATTTCAGTGGACAAGGACGGGGTTGAACGCGAATTTCTTTTAGACTATTATAAAGACGCCTGCAGAGCTTTGGATATGGTATTTTTAAAGGGATACCAATGGCCCTTTGATACAAATAAAATATACGGTTCGTCATTCATAGATATACTTGTGCATCACGAAACTGCCGTTCTGGGACGGCGGGTGTACATGGATTATCGCTGCAACCCCACTGGATTGGAACAGGGGTTTGGCGGACTCGGTAAGGAAACCTATCAATATCTTTCAAACTCGGATGCATTATTCGGAACACCGATTGAGCGGCTGAAAAAAATGAATGAGCCCGCCATAGACCTATATAAGCAGCATGGTATTGATTTGTATCATGAACCCTTGGAAATTGGCGTATGCGCACAGCATCACAACGGCGGTATTGCAGTCGATGCAAATTGGCAGTCGACTGTGCATGGCTTGTATGTTGCAGGTGAAGCGGCCGGCACTTTTGGTGTTCACCGACCGGGAGGCAGTGCCCTCAACTCCACTCAAGTGGGTTCCCTGCGTGCGGCCGAGCATATTGCCTGCACAACGCAGGTCGAAACAGAGATTACTCCTGAATTTCAGGCAATGGCGGTAAAAGAGGCTGCCTCGTTGATTGAGCAAATGAAGAATACAATAAAGCCGAATTTGCCCTCTAACGTTGAATCACATCGCAACAGGATGGCTGGCGTAATGAGTCGTTATGCCGGACATCTTCGCGACACAAAGGGTATGGCGGCGCTTGTCGATGACCTGAGAGCCTTAATGGAAAACTTTTTTTGTGAAAGCTCCATATCCGGCCCAAATGAACTTCTTTTTCTGATGAAAAATCGAGACATATTCATTACCCAGATGGCAGTACTGTCGTCAATGCAAAAATCCGCAGAACAGACGGGGAGCCACGGCTCTGCCCTTGTCGTATCGGATAACGGCCAAATGGTATCTGCAAACCTTTCACTCCGGTATATGGAGGGAAAACCATTGCCTAACAACAGCCGAATTATCACGTACAAAAACGGGACCGCCTTTGTTTCGGAATATGAACCGGTTCGTCCCCTGCCAAAATCTGACGGCTGGTTTGAAAATGTTTGGAACGATTTCCGTAAACGAACAAGAAATATATTTGGAGGTTGTTAAACCTTGAAAAGTATTTTATTCGGAGATTCAGTTAATATCAATCGAGTTTATCCCGAAAGTACAAAAACGGCTCTAAAAGAGCAAGCCGGCTTGTTAAATGAAATTATTTGTAAAACTGATTTAAAAAACATTAATACAGCGGATATAGATTTCATCTTCTCCACCTGGGGAATGCCTGGATTAAGCACGGGAGAGATTAATAAGCACTTCCCATCATTAAAGGCTGTTTTTTATGCCGCAGGTTCTGTGCAGGGATTTGCACAACCGTTTCTGGATCTGGGCGTCAGGGTGTTTAGCGCGTGGGCTGCCAACGGCGTTCCTGTGGCGGAATACACGCTGGCTCAAATTCTGCTTGCCAACAAAAACTTTTATGCCTGTGCGCGCTACTCCTCAGTCGGCGACAACGAATCCGCACGGGAAAAAGCCGGGAGAATCGTTGGTAATTATGGCTGCAGTGTGGGTATTATAGGAGCGGGCATGATTGGAAGTATGGTAATTAATTATTTGAAACATCACAATCTGAACTTACTGGTGTTCGATCCTTTTCTTCCCGATGAAAGGGCACGGGAACTGGGTGTCGAAAAAGCAACACTTGAGCAGATTTTCAGTCAGTGCCAAACAATATCCAACCATCTTGCTAATAACTCTCAGACGGTTGGAATGTTGAATTACGACCTGTTTAATTTAATGTTACCTGATGCTGTATTTATCAATACAGGACGGGGAGCACAAGTAGTTGAACATGACCTTTGCCGTGTTCTAACAGCACGCCCCGATCTAACTGCCGTGCTTGATGTGACTTGTCCTGAACCTCCCGAAATGGGACACCCATTTTATTCTCTTCCTAATATTGTGCTAACTCCTCATATTGCAGGAAGCATGGGACATGAGGTTGAGCGGATGTCATTATATATGCTTGAAGAGTTCAGACGATTAATTGACGATAAACCTTTACTTTACGAAGTAACAAAAAATATGCTTGCAACTATGGCATAAAGGGAGTGGCTGATATGTTCGAAACAGGACTTGTGTCCATATCATTTCGCGACAATTCTCCTGAAAAAATTATTTTGGAAGTATCTCGTGCAGGTCTTGGCGGCATTGAGTGGGGCGGTGATGTACATGTGCCTCCCCAAAATATAAAAAAAGCCCAACTGGTTGGCAAACAAACCAGGGATGCCGGACTTAAGGTGATGGCATACGGGTCTTACTACAATTTAGGGTGCTCTTCCGTTGGGGTTAACGAATTTCAAGCAGTTTTAGAAACAGCTCAGGCGCTGGGCGCCCCTGTTGTACGCATATGGGCAGGCAATAAGGGTTCATTAGAAACATCCGCTGAACTCCGCAAATCCTTGCAGAGAGAGGCATTAATGATTGCAGATATGGCTGAAAATTACGGAATTGACATTGTATTGGAATGCCATAACAACACCCTGACAGATCATTGGAAATCCGCACTGGATTTCATTCGTGCTGTTAATCATCCCCGATTAAAAATGTACTGGCAACCCAACCAACATCAAAATGTAGAATATAATCAATTGGCTGCGGCAGAGCTTGCTCTATATACAATGAGTATACATGTATTTCACTGGGATGCTGAAAAACGGTACCCTCTTGAAAAAGGCACCGATGTTTGGCGAACATATCTCAAACCCTTTATATTGACTGGTAAGAACTACGGTTTGTTACTGGAGTTCATGCACGATGACAAAATCGAATCACTTTATAAAACTGCGAAAACGCTGCGCAGTTGGATTTACAATATCGGGGCAGATAGTTGTTAAATAATTAACTTAGATGATAACTTGAATGAAAAAGCGGTAATGGTCATAAACCTGAGTTAAGTGGAGGCGAAGGATTGATGATAGAAGAGTTGAATAACAAAAAACATTAATGAATTTATTGAATATATAAAAACAACTTTAAAACACCGATTTTTCATTAACTGCGTCATACCGTTGAAGTTCTTGAAAAAACCGAAATAATGTATCATTTTGTCGAAAATAATTTAAGCTTTTTATTTTGAAGATACTATATACGCTAATAAGCCCCTTACCTGTGCAAGCACATGCCGAGCATATGGGTGAGGGGCATTTTGCTGATTATCTTATACTGATTCTCATTAAA
>DHNF01000118.1:0-635 GCA_002409375.1 Ruminococcaceae bacterium UBA5423 | reverse complement strand
TTTAACAAGAAACAGTATTATTATCATAAATAAATAAGTTGTCATGCCATGCAGCATAAAAAATTCGCAAAAAATTATTGTAAAAGCTAATTAATTGTGATACAATCGATAATAGATGGAAAAAAATAACAAATATTCAAGAAAAAGATGAAATTAGTAATAATATATTGGTTTATGAATTAATGGAAAGGGGATTCCAAATGGTGAATGATTGTTATACTAATTTCCTGTTATGTATTTTGACTGCTTTTTGAAATAATCAATAAAAATTATCCAGTCTTCACGGCTGAAATAATGACTGCCTTTACGCAAGTGATAACCAATGTTTTTACTATGAAATCTATCTCCGGGTTTAGGCAGCTTGTCGACGCAAAAACTCTGCAATCCCAACCTTTCATAGGCTTTGCTGGCGGCCGCGCAGCATAAGAATTCGGATATCGGATCTGCCCAGGTGTCTTGCTCCGAACTGGACACATATACCTTTCTGGGAGCAATAGATGCCAACAAGAAATGCTGATCAAAGGGCATTCCTTCAACATTGCCGATATATCTCCCATAGTTTTTGCAGAACCAATATGGGCGAATTGTGCAAATATCAGATACTTGTTCGCCCTGTTTTCCTCGTGTAATTGCAG
>DHNF01000070.1:7748-9142 GCA_002409375.1 Ruminococcaceae bacterium UBA5423 | reverse complement strand
CACGGAAAGAAGAAAAGAACCAAAAAACTGCTAATATTGACAAATAATATTAAATGGATTAATATTATATTTTGATATGACTAATATGTGTGATATATTAGGAGGCATAACTATTGAAAGCAGTCATACTTGACCCGGTTTTTGGCAGTAGCATCGACGGTGATGCCCAAGACTTACATAGATCCACGCTGATGCTTGGCAATGGCGAAACATTGTTGCACAGGCAGATTAGAATTTTGCATGAATGCAAGATAAAAGACTTTGTTATATCGACTGGGTATAACGATGAACAGATTAATAAAGCTGAAATTCAAGCTAATTTCAGCGACGCAAAATTTACCTTTGTCAATAATCCTAAATACAATTTAAATAACTATATTTATTCGCTTTACAATACACGCGAGTATTTAAACGACGATGTTCTGTTAATCTATAGTGACCTTGTCTTTAATAAGGGCTTTGTGAAAAAAGTTCTGGAGGATACGCACTCATCCTTAATCGCCGTAAATAAAAAGGCGCCACTTACAAATAGGGATTTCAAAGTTAGGCTGGATATGGAAAAGGTTATAGAAATATCAGACAGCTTATGTGATAACGGCTGCTTTGTATGTAAACCTTTTTATAAATTTGATGTTAAAACCATTAGTGTTGTAATGGACAAGCTTTCATCGTATGTTGAGCGCGGTGCAACTGATATTTATCCGGAATTTGCATATAACGAGGTTTTTGGTCAGTGTATCGTCAAGATGATTTCGTGTTCAGATGATTTTGTTGAACGGGTAAAAACACTCGAGGACTTAAATCAAGTTAGTGCTGATATTCGTCGTTCTGATTTAACGGAGCAGCAGATTGTAAGTGAACAGGGAAGTATATTAAATATTAAGGAAATTATGGATGACATGGGTGTTTCAAAACCCATGCTTGTTTGCAATGATACATATGACGAACTTCCTGTGCAGCACATTTTTGATTTTTATGGTATAAGTATTGTGCGGTTCCAACTTGGTGGCTCAAACGCAATTTTTGAGGATGTTGTTAAAGGTAAAGAGCTGTTTTTGAGTATGGGCTGTGACTGTCTTTTATCGGTTGGCGGGAAAAGCACAATTAACACTGCCAAATGTATTAAATTATATTTACCGGTGGACACGTCTGATAATAATCATGAAAAGGAATTTAAATATTCACCAATAAAGCATATTGCAATACCTACCGAAATTTGTTTAGGTATGGAATCTACAGACTATGCCCAAATTAATTGCGGTAATGAAAAGATAAGAATCTCACACGACAGTATTTTGCCCGAATATGTGATACTTGACGCCAATCTTACTCGGCTGCAGGCATTTGATAAGAAAAAAGCATTGTTTTTTGAATCAATGTGTCATTGTATTGAA
>DHNF01000070.1:7400-7598 GCA_002409375.1 Ruminococcaceae bacterium UBA5423 | reverse complement strand
GTATTGAATCCATGTGGTCGTTAAACTCGGATGAAAAAAGTTATCACTATGCTAAAAGTGGACTTAAAAAAATGGTTTCAAAAATGTCCTCTTATTTTAATAGCAGTATTCCTGCAACTCGGCATGTTATGAATGCAGTTAATCTTACTGCAAGGGCAATCGATATTACTAAAACAAATATAATTTCTTCAATAAGCT
>DHNF01000070.1:3807-7211 GCA_002409375.1 Ruminococcaceae bacterium UBA5423 | reverse complement strand
CTATGTGCTTGCATCAGAGCTTAGCATTGAGAATGGTCACGCAGCAATGATTTGCCTGCCGGCAATTTTACGTCATATTGAAAAGAATGTTAAGACGAAAGTAAAATCGAACAATGCAAAGACAGATAATTGGATTATTAACTGCAAAAATACGGATGCTTTGTTAAATCATGTTTTGGATGATTTATGCTCGATCTTTAGGGTGGAAAATATCAAACAACTTTGCGATTTGCTAAGCATGCTTTGCTTTGTTGCAGGGTTTAGTGTGCCGCAGTCTTTAGACACTAATCGGATCTTAATTGACAAAATTGACCACAGTGGGTTTCCTGTCAATATAGATAGAAAATCATTAGAGAGTATATTTAACGATATTAATTCAGGTTCACAAACTACTGATGATTTGCACATAATATATATTCTGTCTAAGATGTGGGGTCAATTGCCCGAAACTTATGCACAAATGTTAGCTGATGTAGATGTTAAAAAAATCAAAATGACTGCTGCTGTCAAAAAGAAAAGTCTGCCACGGCGAATGTTGTGTTTTACAAAAAAAATTGTAAAAAAGGCTGTGGCTGCTTGGCCGTGGTTAAAGAAAAAAACATATCATCTATGGCGAAAAAGTATATTTTTACTTTATCAAACAAAAATTGGTGTGGAATATCGTACGGTTGTGGTTGAAGCTTTTGGCGGAAGAGGATACAACTGTAATCCGAAAGCGCTTTATGAACAGATGCTTTCGGATGAAAGATACTGTGATTTTAAGTTTATCTGGGCATTTAATAACCCCAAAAAATATAAGTTTCTTAAGAAAAACACCAATACCAAGCTGGTTAAACGAAACAGCCGTGGTTATATTAGGGCTATGGCAACCTCAAAGTATTGGATATCAAATTATGGGCTTCCTTCATACTTAGTGGCGGGGAAAGAGCACGGATATATTCACACATGGCACGGAAAACCACTTAAAAAAATAGGTGCTATTATAAACGGACAGAGAATTGCGGCAAAATCTAAAAAGCAAATCATTAAACAATATAGGAATAACGGTAAACGCGTAACTAAGCTGCTGTCTCCTGCCCCTGTTTTTACAAAAGTTATGGGACAAGCATTTTGTATACCCGAAAAAATAACAGATTCAAAAATTGTTGAAACCGGATATCCTCGTAACGACTTTCTTTTTAAATATACCGATCAAGATGTATTGAGAGTTAAGATGTCGTTGGGAATTCCGCTTGACAAAAAGGTGATTTTATACACGCCAACATGGAGAGAAAGCAATTATGTTGGTGATGGAAAACGATATCAAATCACCGGTTATCAATTTAACAGCAAAATAGATTTTCGCAAATTTGCAAATCAACTTGGAAACGAATATGTTATTTTATTTAGGGCTCACGATCATGAGGCAAAATCAGTTGATTTTTCTGAGCTACATGATGTAGTAATAGACGTTACAAAAGTAATGGATATAAATGATCTGTATATAATAAGCGATATTATGATATCAGATTACTCTGGCGCGATATTTGATTTTGCCAATCTTCGCCGCCCGATGATACTTTATATTTATGATAGGGAAGAGTATGAAAAAATACCGGGACTTAATTTTAATCTTGACGAAATTCCGGCTGCATTTGTAAAAGAACAAGAAGATTTAGCGGCGGCAGTCAAACATATGGCTCATAATTTTGTTTATGATAAAAAATATCAATCCTTTAACAAAAAATATAATGCTTTAGATGGCCCCAAATGCGCATCGCGCACATTAAAGAAACTGATTAATTTAAAGGCCAAACCAACCAAAAGTAGGCAAAGGCGCAAAAAAATCCGTAAATACAGGAATAATATCAAAGCAGTCACAGGCGGGTTCTTTAGAACTCTTGGCATTTATACATCAGACAATTTTAAACAGCTTCGCAGTTATAAAAACAAACACAAAGGGGAACGCTGCTTTTTAATCGGCAACGGTCCAAGCCTGTCGCTCTTGGATCTTGAGAAGTTAAAAGATGAAACCTGCTTTGCTTGCAATTTAATTTATAAGATATACGACTCGACACAATGGCGGTCTAAATATTATTGTGTTACCGATATTGTTTTTGCAAAAACTGTTGCCAAAGAAATTGCAGAAAATATTACGGTGCCATTATTTACAACAGATCGCACAGCAAAAATATTATCAAAAGCAAGCCCCAAAAATATGACTGCTGTTCAGCACTATACCGCCGAACCTTATTTTGTTCACAAAAATTTCTTTGCCTATTATGTTCCTGCAAATGCAACTGTTATGTCTTTTATGATAGAGCTTGCAATGTATATGGGCTTCTCCGAAATTTATCTTCTTGGTGTGGACTGTTCAAACGGCTTTGTATCAGGTGGTCATTTTACTAATGACTATGAAAATAAGGACATGCTCGAAATTGAAAAAAGAAGAGCAAGGCGTATAGTTGAAGGTAAGCACATGTCATTAGAAGAACTCGGCAAATGGAGACAAGACCGCTCGATGTTCGCATATATGAAGCTTCGTAAATATGCAGATGCTAATGGCGTTAAAATTTATAATGCTACAAGAGGAGGGTATTTAGAGGAGTTTGAAAGGGTGGACCTTGACAAAGTCGTGTCGGCTAAAACACAAGATTCAGAACAGAATGATAAAACCCCAATGATGATGACATAAATATTTTTTAGTAATGCGGAGGAAATACATATGGCAGATAAGATAGTTGCTTTTATTCCGATTAAATTGAACAACCAGCGCTTACCCAACAAAAACATATTGCCGATTGGTGGAAAACCGGCCTGCAGTTACATATTTGATACTCTTAAAGATGCTAATGGCATTGATGAAAAGTATGTGTTTTGCAGTGATGAAAAGATATTGCCGTATATCCCTAAAGGGCTAAATTTTTTAAAACGCGAGCAGTGGCTTGATGGATTTGAAGTAAAGGGTTTGCAGATAATCGAGAATTTTGTCAACACAGTTGATGCAGACATTTATGTATTAACTCATGTTACTTCGCCATTTTTAAAAACTCATTCTATAGAAATTGCATTGGACAAGGTGAAAAATGAAGGTTATGATTCTGCTTTCACTGTTGAAAAAATGCAAAATTATTGTTGGTATCAAGGAAAGCCGGTAAATTACGATTTGCAGGATATTGTCACTACTCAAAATCTTGAACCGGTATATCAGGAAACAGGAGGATTCTTTATATTTAGAAAAGAAGTGTTTATAAAACATCATCGACGCATAGGGTTAAATCCTTATATGCATGTATTGGATACTTTTGAGGGTGTGGATATAGATACAAAAGAAGATTATGATTTTGCACAGGCAGTTGCAAAGTTTTTATTCAATGACTGATTACCAAAACATAGAATATATACGGAATTGTGGGCAACACAGT
>DHNF01000070.1:1039-3571 GCA_002409375.1 Ruminococcaceae bacterium UBA5423 | reverse complement strand
GCGACCTGTGGCCGCCTGTTCATTTCGCAATCGGCTAAAAATAATTAAAAGGTGGGAGAATAAATGAAAAATGTAAAGATTCTTGATACTACCTTGCGCGATGGGGCAAGACTGATAAACAATAATATAGCTGACGAACATATAAAAGGCATTGTTGAGGGACTAACAGCAGCAAAGGTTGATGTTATAGAATTGGGCTTTCTGCGCGGAAATGTTGACTATAACGGCAACAGCACCTACTTTAACGAGGTAGAGCAATTTAAGCGCTTTATACCCCAAGACAGACGGCAAAGCATGTATGTGGCATTTGCTGATTATGGTAAGCAATTTGGTATGTGGGATTTTTCTAAGTTACCCGAATGCGATGGCACATCAATAACCGGTATTCGCGTAGGATATCGTAAAGATGACTTAATGGATGCAATTGATACTTTTAATATTGTTAAAGACAAGGGGTATAAATTATTTATCCAAGGTGTAGAATCACTAAATTACACAGACAAAGAAATGCTTGAGACTGTCGAGGTAATCAATAAAATAGCGCCCCATTCATTCGGTATTGTGGACACTTATGGAGCAATGTATAAGGATGACGTATTAAACTTGTTTAATATGTTGGACCGCAACCTGGATGAGAATATTGCAATCGATTTTCATTCCCATAACAATATGATGCTTTCATTTTCATTTGCGCAAGAAATTGTTGAGGCAAGCCGCGGTGAAAGAAAAGTTGTAATTGACTCGACACTCGAGGGAGTAGGCAAAGGCGTAGGTAATCTTAACACAGAATTGTTAATGGATTACCTTAACCGTAAGCATTTTTATACATATGATATGGATGTGCTTTTTGACACAATTGACGAATATATATCATGGCTTAAAGAAAAGCATAACTGGTCGTACCAGATACCGTATTTAATGGCCGGTATATACAGTTCCCATGCAAACAACATAATCTACCTTATGGAAAAGCATAAACTAAGCACAAAAGACATAAAACATATCCTTTCCATGATAGAGCCCTCCAAGAGAAAACGCTATGACTATGACAATATCGAAAGACTGTATATTGAATATTCAAATTCAAAAGTTGATGATTGTGAGTTTCTTTGCAAATTGCGCACAGAACTGGCCGGTAAAAAGGCGTTGATACTGGTGCCCGGTTACTCATTGACCAAATACAAACAAGAAATCAAACAGTATATTGAAAGTGAAAAAACCATTGTGTTCAGTGTAAACTTTATATCCGATAATCCCAGTGGATATGCATTTTTTGGAAATCCAAGAAGATATCAAAAGTGCAGGGACAAATCTATCGGTTCTAAAATCGTGCTTACCTCAAATATAAAACCGAAGCATGATACTCATATTGTGGTAAATTATAACGGCTTAATAAATCGTGGATATAAATATTTTGACAATTCTACAATTATGTTATTGAATCTTTTACGAAATGTAGGCTGTGAGGATATTTCAATTGCAGGTTTTGATGGGTTCAGATCAAACGGTAAGCGCAACTATTTTAATGAAATTTATAATGTAAATATGTCAGAAAGCGAATATTCTCAAATTAATTCAGAGCTTGAAAAAATGCTGATGGATTTTTCAAAAACTCTGGAAAATAAACAGTCGGTTAAGTTCAATACTCCAAGTATGTTTGAGCATATTTTTAAATAGAGGTAATACTATGCAAAAGATAAAGCTTTTTGTGATGGATGTCGATGGAACTATGACAGATGGCAAGATATATATTGGTGATACCGGGGAAATTATGAAAGCCTTTAACGTCAAAGACGGACAAGGTATAGGGTTACTTCACAGCAGTGGAATAGTACCTGTTATATTAACTGCCAGAGAATCTAAAATTGTCGAAAACAGGGCGAAAGAGCTTGGCATCACAGAAGTACATCAGGGTTGTAAAGACAAGGTCAAGGTATTGACTTGTTTATGCGAAAAATTTAATGTAACAACAAATGAGATAGCATATATAGGTGATGATCTTGGCGATTTGCGAGCTATGAATGCTGTGGGATTGAGTTTTTGCCCTGCTGACAGTGCAAAAGAAATTTTAAAATGTGCCAATATAAAACTTACGAACAAAGGCGGGGAAGGCGCAATCCGTGAAGCTGCCGAAATACTTATTGAGTTTTACAATTGATATCGATTTTTGAATATTATTAGACATAAACGGCATTGATAGAAATAGCTAAGGTGATTTATGATAACTAAAAAATGTCAACGCTGTGGTATGATTGACTTAATGAAATTTATTTTTAGTTTAGTCATCGTTATATACCACGCAAGAAACATGGGTTTGGGCAATGGCCTATTTTTAGGCGGCGGATATTTACCGGTTGAATTTTTCTTTCTTGTATCCGGATTTCTAATGGCTAAATCGGTTAAAAGGATTGAAGATAAGCAAAGCTTTACTCCGGAAGAAACGTGGAAGTTTTTATGGAGAAAGATTCGGGTTTTTTTGCCTTATTATATTTTTGCTTTCGCGCTGAGTTTCATTATAAGAAGTTACATGGG
>DHNF01000070.1:511-888 GCA_002409375.1 Ruminococcaceae bacterium UBA5423 | reverse complement strand
ATACTTAAAAATGGACTAAGCTCTATTTGGTCTTTTGCCTTTCTTACCATTTCCGGTATTAAAAGCTATAGTGTTATAGGTGGGATTTGGTATATATCTGCCATGCTAATTTCTATGCTGATTATTTATCCTTTTCTTAGGCGTTACAGAAAGGCATATATCTTTATAGCCACACCAATAATCGCTATACTTATTTTAGGTTATTTATCACAGACCTTTGGTACGCTTGAACAAACAACAAAAACATTTAATTTGGTGCATCCGGGACTGTTGCGTGCAATGGCAGAAGTGTCATTAGGCTGTCTTTGCTTTGAACTGTGTCAGATTCTTGAAAAATACGAGTTTAAGCTTTTTGGCAAAATTTTTCTGACAGTGGT
>DHNF01000070.1:0-376 GCA_002409375.1 Ruminococcaceae bacterium UBA5423 | reverse complement strand
TGACAGTGGTTGAAATTTTTGCATATGCTTTAGTATTAAGATCTATGCTATCACGCAGTGATCTCGGCAAATATGGATTTTCATTATTAATTGTAATAGGTATATGCATAATCTTATCTTTCAGTGGCAAGACGCTTTCCACTCATATTAGCGGAAGTGTTTATACATGGTTGGGTAAATACAGTATGATAATTTATCTAAATCATTTTCGCATAAAAGATTTAATAGCATTTTTTACTCAGGATTGGACATATTGGCAAGCTTTATCGGTTTATATCCCCGCAGTGTTGATAGTGAGTCTTTTTTGCATGATTTTTATGGATGCAGTTATGAAGGTATGGCCTAAAACCACGGGTGCTTTACGATCAATATTGAT
>DHNF01000159.1:8424-8950 GCA_002409375.1 Ruminococcaceae bacterium UBA5423 | reverse complement strand
TTGCGGGCGAACACAGTTCGCCCATACAATATGTAAGTGCACTTTTTGATTTGGATCCTACAATAGACTCTGATTTGACAAACGAGACACTGTGGCAGTTACAGCATAAACTGCCTGTGCGCCGTACAGTTTTAGTATTTTAGCACATTCATCAAGTGTTGAGCCTGTAGTGACCGTGTCATCCACCAACAGCACAGATCCGCCTTTTGTCACTCCGTCAACCACATCGAACACGCCCAGCACATTGCCGCTGCGGCGATATGCGGGCAGCTCGCGCTGAGGTAACGTCGTTTGCTGCTTATTAAGTATTTGATCATAGCGTATGTCAAGCAAATCGGCCAACCCTTTGGCAAGGACCGCACTCTGGTTATACCGCCTCTTTCTTATTGTATCCCGGCTAAGGGGAACAGGCACAATACAGTCAAAATTTATATCGGCATATTCGCGGCGCACTGTGTGCGCCATCGCAAGACAGAGCAGTTCAGCAGCATTTACCTTGTCTTTAAATTTAAGGCGATATATCGCC
>DHNF01000159.1:5464-8281 GCA_002409375.1 Ruminococcaceae bacterium UBA5423 | reverse complement strand
TAAATTTAAGGCGATATATCGCCGATTTTGCTGCGCCCTCGAAATAAAATGGAGCTATACAGCGGTCGGTGTGCCGCTGCCGCTTGTTGCAGCGGCAATGCTGCAACATACATGCACAACAATTACAAACAGGAGGTTTTATAAATTTTAGTTTTGGTCGGCAGACTTCGCATATTAGTTTACCGCAAATTACAGGCCTTCCGCAGCAACAACAACGCTCGGGATAAATCAGCGCTATAAGGCGATTTATCATACTTCGTTTGACCACAAAACAACCCCCCCGTCCGTCATTTTGAGTTCAATTTACCTGCATTATTTGTGATACCTGCCGCCCGAAATAATTTGATACGCGCGATAAAGCTGCTCTAATAAAATAACCCTTGTGAGCTGGTGCGGAAAAGTCATTTTTGATAACGAAAGTCGCGATTCTGCGGCGGCCTTGACCTCATCCGACAGCCCCCATGAACCGCCTATAATCAAAGTCATGTCCGGCCGGCCACGCACCGACATATTTTCTATATAATGTGCAAATTCGCTTGAGTTCATAGCATTGCCCTCAATACAAAGTGCAATGCAAGTAGTTTTGCCGTCGATTTTTGTGAGTATCCGTCGTCCTTCAGCCGATACTGCGGCCTTTATCTGTGAAGGCGAAGGGTTGTCAGTTAATCTTTCTTCCAAAACCTCGGTTACTGTCAATTTGCAAAAACCGCCCAGCCGCTTTGCATATTCGGCGCATGCGTTACGCAAAAACTGCTCTTTAAGCCTGCCGACACAAATTATCGATATTTTTCTCACAACACCATCACCGGAACCGTTGCCGTACTCGGAGCAACATTGAGTAAAAAGTCGCGTTTGACAACCATTCCCTCCCGTTTGAGCGCCGCCAATGCTGTATCATACGCCAGCTCGGGCAGGTTGTTTTCGCGGCTTAAATGTCCCAAAACAAACCGTGTTGTGCCGCTTTGGGCAAATGCGGGAAGCTCAGCAGCACAGCATTCGTTGGAAAGGTGTCCGGTGTCACACAGAATACGCTGTTTTAAAAAATACGGATAACCGCCATTTTTCAGCATACTCACATCGTGATTGGATTCAAGCAGTATGAGATCGCATCCGCGCAGCGCCTCACGCACGGTGTCAGTCATACAACCGGTATCGGTTGCAATGGCTACTGTACGATCGTCACCCGTCTTGATACGAAAGCCCATACTTTCACGGCTGTCATGGGAAGTGTGAAAGCCAGTAACAAACAAATCCGCTGCTTCTACACCGGTTTGAGGCAGCACTTCAAACCGGTCGCCGGCAACAAGTATGCGTTTTTGTTCCAATACATCGAGCGTGCCGGCAGAAGCATACACCTTAAATCCATAGCGTTTAATCATCACTCTAAGTCCTGACACATGGTCGGTATGTTCATGAGTTATAAAAACAGCATCAATTGATGACGGGTCAATATCCCGCTCTGTCAAGGCGGCAGTTATACGCCTTGCACTGACACCCGTGTCAATCAGAATTCCGCCTTTGGCAGATCCGATATATGTACAGTTCCCACTGCTGCCGCTGAAAAGCGGGCAAAACCTTGCCATTGTAAAACCCTCCTGATTTTAAAAAAAGCGTAACAAAAAGTTACGCTTGTCGGCGTTTTAACCTGTTTTACAGCGCCCTGACTGCAACCGCATCCGATACAACAATGCGACGGATATCCGCACCAAGCTGCGTCAGCTTATCCACAATATTTTCATACCCTCGTTCAATATGCTGTATGTCTTCAATTTCGGTTTTACCGCGCGCCGCCAGTGCTGCAATAACCATTGCTATGCCCCCGCGCAAATCAGTGGCCTTTACCGGAGCACCCGTAAGATAATCAACTCCCTGAAAAACAGCCACCTTGCCGTCGACCTGCACTTGAACACCCATTCTTCTTAACTCGTCAACATACCGAAAACGGTTGTCCCAAACGCTTTCGGTTAATATACTGGTGCCCTTGGCTATTGAAAGCAGTACAGATATCTGTGGTTGCATATCTGTTGGAAACCCAGGGTGGGGCATTGTTTTAACATTACAGTGTATAAGCGGTTCAGGACGGCACACCTTAATCGAATCGTCATATTCTTCAATATAAACGCCCATTTCCTGCAGCTTGGCCGTAATCGACTCAAGGTGCTTGGGTATAACATTGCGAATCAATACTTCGCCGCCTGTCGCTGCTGTGGCAGCCATATAAGTACCGGCTTCAATTTGGTCGGGAATAATCGAATAAGTGGTGTCGTGCAGGTGATCCACACCGCGCACCTTAATAACATCCGTGCCGGCTCCGCGGATATCCGCACCGGCCGAATTGAGAAAGTTTGCCAAATCGACAATGTGCGGTTCTTTCGCCGCATTTTCGATTATAGTAAAGCCACGAGACTTGACAGCACACAGCATTGCATTTACAGTGGCGCCTACCGAAACTATGTCAAGATAAATTGAATTGCCAACCAATCGGTTGACAACCACCTCTATCATACCGTTTTCCATCGGCGAGACCGTCGCTCCAAGCGCATTAAATCCTTTTATATGCTGGTCAATCGGGCGAACACCGAAATTGCAACCTCCTGGCATAGAAACACGCGCTATGCCGAAACGAGACAGCAGCGCCCCAATAAAATAATAAGATGCACGCATATGGCGAGCCAAATCATGTGGAACAATATAGCCGTAAATATTACGGTTGTCAATTTCGACGGTGTTTTTATTTATATATCTAACTTTTGAGCCTAAATATTTTAAAATTTTTAATGTAGTTGCAACATCTGCAATGTTTGGTATATTTTCAAT
>DHNF01000159.1:2437-5333 GCA_002409375.1 Ruminococcaceae bacterium UBA5423 | reverse complement strand
TACCGTCAATTAACACAGTAGCAGGAAGAACAGCAACGGCCGCGTTTTTCGCACCACTGATTTCAACTTGGCCGCATAGGCGATTGCCCCCGACGATCCGAAATTTTTCCAATCGACCCACTCCTCAAGCATTATAACATTTCTATTATACCACCGAATTCGGAAAATTCAAAGCCTAAATATAACATTACGACACGTTTAAATGAGAAATATCATATTTTAGTTTTTTCCATAATTCGGATATTTATTCAAACCATTAAAAATCAAATTAATTACAAATTTATTTAATTTTTTAAACAGATGATTATCTTCAATAAATGATTTATTTTATATATTTTTGTATTTAAAAATTTAATCCTCGGCGTGATGCCCCCATCGCCTCGTTTTTATTGGTTATAATATTGAAACCAATAAAAACGCGAATTCAGCATAAGCTCGATATTTGTATTAACCAAACGAACGTAGTATAATAATCCGCATAGCCAATTGCCGATTTTTTGTCAAAAACATGCTGAATATATTGTTGGGGCGAACTGTGGCGCCCGCAAATTTATAAAACACTAATGATAACATCAAAGAGGTGGTAGAGTGGAACGGGGATTAATACATCTATATTTCGGCGACGGAAAAGGCAAAACAACCGCAGCAATGGGACTTTGCATGCGTGCAGCCGGACATGGAATGCGAGTCGGAATTGCGCAATTTTTAAAACCAGGCAATTCAGGTGAGCTGGCAATACTAAAAACATTGAGCTGTGTTCACATTTTTCCTTTTTTGAAATCAGTCAAATTTACATTTGCAATGACCGAACCTGAAAAAATTATGGCAAAAGATTTTTATAGCCAATTGCTGCATGATGTCAAAGCAAAAGCCCCTGAGCTTGACATACTTTTGCTTGATGAATCGGTTAGTGTATATACAGAAAACCTTATTGACAAAAGAATGTTTATTGAATTTTTGGACAATCGTCCAACAGGCCTTGAAATAATATTGACAGGCCATATACCACCGCCGGAGCTAATTGAAATGGCGGATTATATCAGCGAAATCAAAAAAATTCGTCACCCCTTTGAAAAGGGTGAAAAAGCGCGAAAGGGTATCGAGTGGTAAAATTTAAACTTTTTTATCAGGCAGAGAGCCGTCTTCTTCTAAATATGCTTCGATAATATATCGTGGTCTGTTTTTGACCTCGCTGTATATTTTCCCGATATATCCACCCACCACACCAATGCACAAAAGCTGTATTCCGCCCAAAAGCCATATTGACGCCACAATTGCGGTCCAGCCGGGAACGGCAACGCCTGCAAAAAATGATATCAATGCGTATAAAAGTCCCAAGACGCTTAGCAGCGATATAAGTACCCCTAAATTCGATATAATCTTTAAAGGCCGAACACTAAAAGATGTAATGCCCTCCAGCGCAAAGCTCAGCATTTTTTTAAAAGGGTATTTTGACACACCTGCCGCACGCTCGTGTCGTTCATAGTATACGGTACCACTTTTAAACCCTATCAGTGGTACAATGCCTCGCAAAAAAATGTTTACTTCCCTGTATTCATGCAGCGCGTCAAGCGCACGCCTGCCCATCAGCCGGTAGTCGGCATGATTGAACACAATGTCAATTCCCAGATGGTTCATAATTTTATAAAAGCTTTCGGCAGTAAACCTTTTAAAAAATGTGTCGGTTACTCGTTTTTTACGCACGCCGTACACCACTTCGCAGCCTTGCATATATTGATTTAAAAACTCACCCAACACCTCGATATCGTCCTGTAAGTCTGCATCAAGGGAAATTGCACAATCGGCCGATTCCCTTGATGCCATTAGTCCTGCAAGCAATGCGTTCTGATGTCCGGCATTGTGTGCCAGTTTAAGTCCGCTTACCAACGGGGATTCGTTGTGAAATCGAGTTATAATCTCCCATGTCGCGTCATTGCTGCCATCATCCACATACAATATACGGCTGTTTTTATCTGCCCGGCCGCTCTTGATAAGGCGAGCAAGCTTGTCTAAAAGCCTTTTATTTGTTTTTAGCAAAACCTCCTGCTCATTATAGCAGGGTACCACAATATAAACGACAGGCATTTGACACCCTCCTATTCCACAAACCTTACAATAAGCTGATTAATCTCGCCATGTGCAAGACCGCATTTCATCAAGTATTCTGCGGCGCCACCATATTTAGAATAAAGAAATTCGAGTGTTTTATGCATATCCTCGGCACGAGATCGGAATACAAAATCAGGCACTTCTATTCCCAGTTTTCGGTATTGCTCATGCTGCTTGTCAAACATGCCCTTAGTGTTTTGCTCACTTACAGAGTAATCCGCCGCAATCATTGAATCAGATACGCCTGCCAATTGCAGCAACAGCATTGCGACCACGCCCGTTCTGTCCTTGCCCGCCGTGCAATGAAACAGTGATGCACCACGATTATTCAAGAATAAACGAAAAATCCTGCCATACTGCTGTTTGCAGCCGCTAAGTAAAAGACAATACAATTCGGCCATAGAGCCGGGCAACTTATCTTTGGACAGCGCGGAGTTTGGTAAGTCAAACATCACGACATTCTCGTAGTCAACTCCCTTCACGGATGAAAGCCGCGACGGATACTGCTTAACCTCGTCGGGGGAGCGCATATCTACAACCAATGTCACTCCCATTTTTGCAATAATGTCAATATCCTCGGGTGTTAAAGCGTGTGTACCGTCACCGCGCAAAAAAACTCCCCTGCGAGTAATCCGTTTTCCGTCTTTGGTCGGATAACCTCCGAGCTCACGCACATTTTTAGCACCATAAAGCTGTATTGGTTTATTGACTTTTTGTATCATAAAAAGGAGCATGGTGCTCCACTCATGTTGCGTACAATACGAGCATGAAAGAAGCAAATTTATGC
>DHNF01000159.1:1746-2309 GCA_002409375.1 Ruminococcaceae bacterium UBA5423 | reverse complement strand
TTCATAATTTCTTTCAACCTAAAACCTTTGCCTTTCAAAAGCTTATTTACTCCCATGTTTTCCATACTTCGGGCTTATATCCCACAGTTGCCCGGCGCCCGTTGCGAACAACCGGAGTGCGCAAAAGCAAGGGGTTTTCGAGCAGCTTTTGCAGCTTGTCCGATTCATACGCTAAATAGCGAAGCAACACGGCATCTTTGGCTTTATAATCTATCAGCGCCTCCAGCCCGCCTGCCGCCGCAATTACACTTTCAAGCTCTCCCTTGCTCATGCCGCGCCGCGCCAAATCAACACTGTGAAACGAGATACCGCGCTCTTTAAAATATCGCTCGGCATTTTTTGAATCAAAGCACTTTGATTTTTTAAAAATTTGAATATTCATGTATGTCCCTCGTCCTCAAGGCGTATTATATCCAATTTCACTGTATTAGTCTTATTCAATCGGTTTATTCGAAACAACCAAATCAAATTCGTCCATAATTTCTTTGGACGGCTGTTTGCACATAAGACTCACAACAAATATTGCTAATGATGCAATTATAAACGCAGGCAGCAATTCATAA
>DHNF01000159.1:600-1580 GCA_002409375.1 Ruminococcaceae bacterium UBA5423 | reverse complement strand
ATTCATAAATGTCAAACACACCGCCTAATTTACGGACAAGGAATTTCCACACAAAGATCATTACACCGCCCGTAAGCATACCTGCAAAAGCACCCCATAGTGTTGTGCGTTTCCAAAACAGTGAAAACAATATAACCGGCCCGAAAGCAGCGCCAAATCCCGCCCATGCAAATGAGACAACCTCGAACACCGAATTGTTTGGATTGAGTGCAATTATAGCTCCGATAATTGCTATCACAACAACAGTGGCTCTTGAAACCCACATTATAAGCCTGTTGTCAGCGTTTTTGCGCACTAAACCTTTAAAGAAGTTTTGTGACACACTTGACGATGCAACAAGCAGCTGCGAATCCGAAGTGGACATTGTAGCGGCAAGAATGCCCGCCAGAATAACGCCTGCAAACACCAATAAAATAAAGCTGTTGCCACCAAGCTTTTGCGCCAACACAATAAATATTGTTTCAGGGTCACCAATATTCTTAACTACGGCGGCGCCAATAATACCGATAAGCAAGGCTGAAAACAGAGAAATGACAACCCATACTGTCGCAATTCTGCGCGAGGTTTTTAATTCGTTTTCTTTACGAATTGCCATAAAGCGCAGCAGCACATGTGGCATACCGAAATATCCAAGCCCCCATGCGAGCGTGGAAATAATTGTAATAAAGCCGTATGGCGCTGATTTGCCGGTTTCGGGAACAAAGCTGCGAACCATGCTCAAAAATCCCGGCATTGATTTAGCATTTTCAACAACACCATCGATTCCACCTGCGACGCTGATGCCAAAAAACAAAATAACAACAAGTGCAACAGACATCAATAATCCCTGAATCAAATCTGTTACGCTCTCGGCAAGGAAACCGCCAATAACCGTATAAAGCACCACGACCAATGCGCTAACCAGCATTGCCACCTGATAGTTTATCCCTAACAGGCTTTCAAACAATTTTCCGCATGCGGCAAACCCGGAAGCGGTATAT
>DHNF01000159.1:0-471 GCA_002409375.1 Ruminococcaceae bacterium UBA5423 | reverse complement strand
AAGCGGTATATGGTACGAAAAATATTAAAATAATTAAAGCTGATATACTCATAAGAATCTTTGATTTATCATGAAAACGGTTAGAAAAAAAATCAGGAAGCGTTATCGAATTGTTTGCCACCACCGTATAACGGCGCAACCGTTTTGCAACAAACAGCCAGTTTAAATATGTACCCAAAGCAAGACCAATCGCAGTCCAGCCGGCATCTGCAAGGCCGGTTAAATAGGCAACACCCGGTACGCCCATAAGCAAATAACTGCTCATATCCGACGCTTCGGCACTCATTGCAGTTACAAGAGGACCTAGCTGCCTGCCACCCAAAAAGAAATCATCTGTTGTTTTGTTGCGCTGTGCGTAAACAATTCCTATTACCAAAACCGCAACCATATAAGCCGTCATAGACGCCATTAACACAATTTGTTCTCCGCTCATTCTACCTCTCCTTTAATCCTTTTTATTAAAGCGCTTTT
>DHNF01000022.1:11305-13502 GCA_002409375.1 Ruminococcaceae bacterium UBA5423 | reverse complement strand
CAAAACGTGATTGCGTCCGGGGGACAAGATTGTCGCAATTAACGGCAAGGGCGTTGTAACTGATCAGGATATTGCCGTTCTTATGCAAAGTGATGAGGACGGTATAATGGATGTGACTATCCGCAGAAAGGTAGACGGAAAGCGTAAAAAAATTGACCTTTCGGGAGTAACCTTTGAGCTAAAGAAAGATGAACAAAGCGGACGCCGTTATTTAGTTTATGATTTTTCTGTTGTGGGCATTAAGCGAACGCCGCTTTCAACTATTTCACAGGCAGCAAAAACAGAATATTCGGTTGCCACGATGATTTGGCGCAGCCTTGGAGATATAATAACAGGGAAATATGGACTTAACGAGCTGGCAGGGCCGGTTGGCACGGTTGGTGCTATTGGGGATGTGGTCGAGGACGCCGCGCAGAAAAAGGATATTCGCGAAGGCATGTATCCTCTGCTGATGATGGTTGTGCTGATTACCGTAAATGTCGGTATTTTTAATTTACTTCCGCTGCCCGCACTTGATGGGGGCCGATTGATGTTTTTAATTTACGAAGGAATTTTCCGCCGTCCCGTAAACCCAAAATACGAGGGGATTGTGCATGCAATAGGGCTTATACTGCTGCTGTTACTGATGGTTGTTGTTACCTTTAGCGATATATGGCGGTTGGTCACAGGTTGAAACGATTAAATGTATGAAAAGGGAGGGCTTAAATATGATTTCACGGCGCAATACCCGTATGGTCAAAGCGGGCGACCTTGAGATTGGCGGCACAAGCCCGGTATCGATTCAATCAATGCTTAATACCCCAGCCCATGATATTGACGCCTGCGTCAACCAGGCAAAGCAGCTTGAACAGGCAGGCTGTGAGCTGCTGCGCACCGCAGTTCCCGACCTTAAGGCTGTGCCCGTAATTTCCGCCTTGAAAGAGGCTGTTTCAATCCCGATTTCAGCCGATATACATTTTGATTACAAGATAGCTATTGAATCGGCAGCAGCGGGAGCAGATAAAATCCGCATCAACCCCGGCAATATCGGACACCCCGACGGTATAAAAGCGGTTGCAAATGAATGCCGCAAACGGAAGATCCCGATACGCATAGGCGTTAATTCCGGCTCGCTTGAACGCAATATCTTGAAAAAACATGGACATCCCACACCAGAAGCCATGGTTGAAAGCGCGATGTATCATGTGTCGCTGCTTAATAAATTTGATTTTAACGATATTGTACTGTCACTAAAATCCTCTGATGTTGCAACAACGGTTCGTGCATATGAGCTTGCAGCAGACACCTGCGATTATCCTTTGCATCTCGGCGTTACCGAGGCGGGAACTGAAAGAATGGGTATTTTAAAATCAGCGGCCGGAATTGGGGCACTGCTTTTGCACGGAATTGGCGATACAATACGCATATCGCTGACTGCAGATCCATTGCGCGAAATTGAAGCCGCGCATGATTTGCTGCATGCACTGGGTATAAGGAGAAACCGGCCGGTTATGATATCCTGCCCAACATGCGGGCGCACGGCAATCGAACTTGTCAAAATTGCATCAGAGGTTGAACAGAGACTTGAAAAGATAAACAAGCCGATAACAGTTGCGGTAATGGGGTGCATAGTAAATGGTCCCGGTGAGGCACGCGAGGCTGATGTCGGTTTGGCCGGCGGGAAAGGTAAAGTTGCTATTTTCAGAAAAGGTCAAGTTGTGAGAACCGTTGATCAAAGCCGCGCGGTGGACGAGCTTATAAAAGAAATCGAAGCACTTTAAATTTTGCAGGAGAAGATATGAGTAAAAAAAGCTTTGCGGACGTATTTGGATCTTATCTTAATATTAATAAAATGCCAAAGACGGTGGCGTCTGCGACAATTGAACATATTAAAGTGAATAAAAAGCGAACAGCACTATGCGTCTGCTTGGTGTTTCCTGAGTTTGCAGACATAAGCGATTTACATATGATTGAAAAGGCTGCGTCAAAAACGCTTGGAACATCAGTTGTTGTTGACCCGCGTTACCCTGCGCAGTCTTTGTGTGACGAATGCTATCCAACCATTTTGGCACTGCTTGCCCGAAAAGTTGCAGCTGTTAAAGGTGTATTCAATGGATCCAAATGGCATTTTGAAAACGATACGGTTTACATTACGCTGGCTCGCGGCGGTCTAAGCGTAATACGGTCAACTAAAACTGATAAACAGATCGCTACCCTA
>DHNF01000022.1:8009-11184 GCA_002409375.1 Ruminococcaceae bacterium UBA5423 | reverse complement strand
CGCTACCCTAATAAAAAAACATTTTGGGCGCACGATTAAAGTGGAATTTGACGGTGTTACCGAAGTGGATACCGATAGCGAGGAGTACCGCCGCTATATGCAAGAGACAGAGCGCAAAACAACTTTGCTTGCGCAAAAAGCTGCAAAACCAGAAAAACAAAGACAAACCCAGGCAACACCAAAAAAGCAAACACCAAGCAACAGCTATATAAAAGCGGATAAAGAGCTTGAGATATATCCGGATACAATTAATAAACTGTTTGGATCAGATATACGAGAGTTGCCATGCAAACTCAGCTCGCTTGAGCCGCACGGCGGGACATACACTGTATGGGGTTATGTTTTTGACAGCGATATACGCGAGTCTCGAAACGGCGAAAAACTACGCTATACATTTAAAATAACTGATAAAACAAGCTCGGTCGCTGTCTTGTTATGGGTTGATAAAAGGCGTGACAAGTCTAAAATCCAAGCACTTGAGCAAATAAAAAAAGAAAGCTGTATTCTTGTTTTGGGCAGTTATGATTACGATAAATTCGCAAATGACTACATAATAAGACCGAAATCCATAGCTTTAGTGAAGCCCAAACTAAAAAAGGACAATGCCGAGAATAAGCGCGTAGAGCTGCATATTCACACAAAAATGTCATCAATGGACGCTGTTGGTGACACTGAAGCCTTGGTATTGCGTGCAGCCGAATGGGGACACAAAGCAATAGCTATAACCGACCATGGCGTAGTGCAGGCTTTTCCGGATGCCATGAATGCCGCAGCCAAAGCCAAAAAGCAGGGCAATGATATTAAAATATTATATGGTATGGAGGCGTATTACATAAACGACGATGCGGCTGTACTTGACGGTGAAGTATCACAGCCGCTTGACGGAAATTTTATTGTTTTCGACATTGAAACAACAGGTATAAGCGCTCAGAATGAGCGCATTACAGAAATAGGTGCATTGAAAATAAGTGGAGGGGAGATAAGGGAAAGCTTTAAGACTTTTGTCAACCCTCAAAAGCCGATACCGCCGAAAATCACCGAAATTACCGGCATTACAGACGAAATGGTAAAAGATGCGCCAGACGAAAAGAATGCGTTAAAAGATTTTTTTGAATTTTGTGGAGACACACGCGTACTGATAGCACATAATGCGGCATTTGACAGCTCCTTTATACGCATTGCAGCTAAGCGAAGCGGGCTAAAATTTGCATTTGCCTCTTTGGATACTCTGCCACTGTGTCGCGCGCTGTACCCTAAGCTTAGTAACCATAAGTTGAATACAGTTGCCAAGCTTGCGGGATTTAATGACTTTAATCACCACCGGGCTCTTGACGATGCGCGTGCCCTTGCTGCTGTCTTTTTTCGCATTGTAACTGATTTGCGCGAACAGATGAACATATCGGATATCAGCGAATTAAATAACAGTATAACAGGCGAGCATTTAAAAAAGGCACGCGCCAATCATATGATTTTGCTTGTAAAAAACAAAGAAGGCTTAAAAAATCTTTATAAGCTTGTATCATGGTCACATTTGCATAATTTTTATCGTAGACCGCGTATAACGAAAAGTAAGCTGATGGAGCACCGACAAGGGCTCATTATTGGCAGTGCATGCGAGCAAGGCGAGCTTTTCAGAGCAATATTTAACGGCAAACCGTGGGGCGAGCTGTGCGAGATTGCTCAGTTCTATGATTTTCTTGAAATTCAGCCGATTTTAAATAATGCTTTTATGTTAAGAGACGGTACTGCGAAAGATGAAGAACAGCTAAAAGAGTTCAATCGTACAATTGTGCGCCTTGGCGAAAAGCTGGGTATTCCTGTGTGCGCGACCTGCGACGTGCATTTTATAGACCCGGACGATGAGATTTACCGCCGTATACTGATGGCTGGACAGGGATTTGATGATGCCGACAACCAGCCGCCCCTTTATCTTCGCACCACGGAAGAAATGCTTGCCGAGTTTGAATATTTAGGGCATGAAAAAGCGTTTGAGGTTGTGGTTGAAAACACCAACAAAATTGCTGATCTCGTTGAGAATATACGCCCGATACCGGAGGGCATCTATACGCCACACATTGAAGGCGCCGAGCAGCAGCTTCAGCAAATCACATGGGGCAGGGCAAAACAAGTTTATGGCGAGAACTTGCCTAAAGTGGTATCCGACAGGTTGGAACGCGAGCTTAATTCCATAATAAAGCATGGGTTTGCAGTGCTTTACATAATTGCCCATAAGCTGGTTAAGGATTCGGAGGAGCACGGCTATCTTGTTGGTTCCCGTGGGTCGGTCGGATCATCATTTGTTGCTAATATGGCGGGTATTTCGGAAGTTAATCCGCTGCCACCCCATTATGTATGCAAAAACTGTAAATATTCAGAATTTTTCACCAAAGGTGAGGTGGGCTCGGGTTTTGATTTGCACGAAAAAGATTGCCCAAACTGCGCCCAACCGCTTTTTAGAGATGGTCATGAAATACCATTCGAAACATTTTTAGGTTTTGACGGTGATAAAGCACCAGATATAGATCTGAATTTTGCGGGTGAATATCAGGCGTCTGCTCACAAATATACCGAATCACTTTTTGGCAGTGACCATGTGTTCAAGGCTGGTACGATATCCACAATTGCCGATAAAACCGCATATGGCTATGTTAAGAAGTATATCGATGAACGCGGACTTATGCATGGCAATGCCGAAATAGACAGGCTGGTAAAGGGATGCACAGGTGTTAAACGAACAACCGGTCAGCACCCCGGCGGCATGGTTGTGGTGCCAAACGAGTATGAGGTTGAGGATTTTACACCGGTTCAGCATCCCGCAGACGATACCAAATCAGATATTAGAACAACACACTTTGACTTCCATTCCATTCACGATACTATTCTAAAGCTGGACAACCTTGGACACGATATTCCCACAATTTACAAATACCTTGAGGAGTATACTGGTATCAGCGTTATGGATGTTCCAATGTCCGACCCGAAAGTTTATAAACTGTTTACATCACCCGAGCCGCTTGGCGTTAGCGAGCAGGATATCGACTGCAATACAGGCACGCTGTCAATTCCCGAGATGGGAACGCCTTTTGTACGCCAAATGCTTATTGAAGCAAAACCGAAAAATTTTGCGGATTTGCTTCAGATTTCGGGGCTTTCTCACGGCACCGATGTTTGGCTT
>DHNF01000022.1:7439-7896 GCA_002409375.1 Ruminococcaceae bacterium UBA5423 | reverse complement strand
CTCACGGCACCGATGTTTGGCTTGGCAATGCGCAACAGCTTATAAGCAACAACACCTGCACAATATCCGAAGTCATCGGTACACGCGACAGCATCATGACCTATTTAATCCATAAAGGCCTTGACAAGAAAATGGCATTTAGTATTATGGAAATCGTACGAAAAGGCAAAGCGACCAAGGCACTTAGCCAAGAACACATAAAAGCGATGAAAGAGCATGGAGTACCGCCGTGGTACACCGAATCATGTATGAAAATTAAGTATATGTTCCCCAAAGCCCACGCTGCTGCCTATGTAATTGCCGCACTGCGCGTTGCTTGGTATAAGGTGTACTACCCAGCCGAGTATTATTCAGCTTACTTTACGGTGCGCAGCGATGATTTTGACGCTGAGCCGGTTGGCAAAGGCAAGGCAGAAGTAAAGCGGCGCATAGATGAAATACGATACAAGGGCAGGGC
>DHNF01000022.1:6272-7261 GCA_002409375.1 Ruminococcaceae bacterium UBA5423 | reverse complement strand
AAGCATCTGCAAAAGAGCAGTCGCAGGCAGAAACCTTGCATATTGTATACGAGGCAATGGCGCGCGGCATTGAATTTTTGCGGGTGGATTTGTATAAATCCCATTCGTATAAATTTTTGATAGAAGAAGGTAAAATCCGCATGCCGTTCAGTGCTGTCAAAGGACTTGGTGTATCTGCGGCTCAAGGTCTAGAAAAGGCAAGACAAAACGGCGGCGAATTTATATCATGCGACGACCTGCAATCCCGCAGCGGCATATCAAAATCAGTTGTAGAGTCTCTGCGTCAGCTTGGCGCTTTGGGCGATTTGCCCGAATCAAGCCAAATGACATTGTTTGCTCTGTAATTTAGTGCGACTTGTATCCTTTTAAATTGAGAATAGTATAACAGCATTGACAAAGATAATGTCATTATGGTATCATGCTAACATGTTAGCGCGATAAATCGAATTGCTTTGTTTACGCTTTATTATTGTCGGTTGTTAAAACTCCCTAAACATATTGTAAGAGCGACTGTGTTCGCTCGCAATTTAGTGGGCTTCGCAATTGATAAGCTTGTCCTTTAAGGAGAGGAGGCTGCTATGTTATATGAAAAAGTTTGTTCGTGTCACTCCCGAGGGTACGCGGGATCTTTTGTTTGAGGAATGCTTAGCCCGCCGCAGGGCTGAAAGTTTGCTGTCGGATTTGTTTTTGAGCCGGGGGTTTTCCGAGGTGATGACGCCCGGCATTGAATTTTTTGATGTATTTGACACTGTGCTGCCTGCACAAAGCATGTATAAGATGACAGACGCAAAAGGGCGTCTTTTAGTGATGCGGCCGGATTCGACGCTGCCTATTGCAAGGCTGACGGCAACACGCTTAAAGGATGCACCTTTGCCCATAAGGCTTTTTTATACACAGGATGTATACCGTTTTAATCAGGTACAAAGCGGGTATCTTGATCAGGATTTTCAGGAAACAATAGATGTTGTTAAAAAGGCGCAGTATGATTC
>DHNF01000022.1:1333-6158 GCA_002409375.1 Ruminococcaceae bacterium UBA5423 | reverse complement strand
GCGGGTATCTTGATCAGGAATTTCAGGCTGGAATCGAGCTTATCGGCGCTGCGGGGGAAATGGCCGATATTGAAGTGCTGTCGCTCGCCGCAAAATCCCTCGAACTGTTTGATATAGGCGATTACAGGCTGGAAATTGGGCATGTCGGATTCTTTATGTCCCTGATTGATGAGCTTGAAGCAGACGATGACACAAAGGACAATATCCGCACATTTATTGAAAATAAAAACTATGCAGCGCTTGGTGGTGTACTGGATACCCTTCCGGATTGCAAGGCTGTTGATGCTGTACGCCGGTTGCCACGTTTGTTTGGCGGTAAGGAAGTGCTTAATGCCGCGGCTTCGCTTTGCGGCAATG
This sequence comes from Ruminococcaceae bacterium UBA5423, assembly GCA_002409375.1. Taxonomy (GTDB): domain Bacteria; phylum Bacillota; class Clostridia; order Oscillospirales; family Acutalibacteraceae; genus Avimonas. Next base: position 5,801 of record DHNF01000022.1, on the reverse strand, counting down.
AGCAAACACGCTGTGCACTAAAATTTCTTGACACGCTGTATAAAAAGCTTTGTGAGTTGGGACTTTCACAAAAGGTTATGATAGATTTGGGGCTTGTGCATCAAAACGAATACTATACCGGTGTCATTTTTCGTGGTTATATCGAGGGCGGCGGGGATAGTGTTATTTCGGGCGGCCGTTATGATACCTTGCTTTCAAGGTTTGGCTGTGATTTGCCGGCAACCGGATTTGGAATTAATATGGATTTGCTTGCCCGCCGTATGCTTGCTTGCGGCTGCATTGAACCGACAGCACCTGTGCAAGTGCTGGTTCACGCTAAACCCGGACTCGAAGCCTGTGCACTCAAAAAGGCAGACGAGATGACAAGCAAGGGTGTTGTCTGTGAGGTTAGCGTTTTCGATTCGATTAATGAAGCGCGTATATACGCTAAAAACCGCTGTATTCCTAAGGTGATGGAGGTTGGCGGAGATGTAAGGAGTCAGCAATGAAGCCGATGAGGATTGCCCTGACTAAGGGGCGGCTTGAAAAAGAAGCACTAAAACTGTTTGACAGCATGGGTATGGATACAAGTACTTTATACAATAAAGGTAGGAGGCTGATATTGCCGGTAAGTATGCCCGGCGGAGTACAGTTTGAAGCCGTGCTTGCCAAGGCCGCCGATGTTATAACCTATGTCGAGCATGGCGTATGCGATTTAGGGATTGTGGGCAAAGACATAATTGCCGAGTACGGCGGAAGCTTTTATGAAATTTTGGATTTAGGGTTTGGGAAATGTCGTTTTGCACTTGCTGCACCCCGCGGCAGTGATTTTTTTAAAGGCTACAGCACAAAAACCGTTGCGACAAAATATCCCAATGTCTCCAGAGGATATTTTGACCGTAAGGGCATGGATATAGGTATTATAAAAATTGAAGGTTCGGTCGAGCTTGCTCCTCTGTTAGATCTTTCCAATGCTATAATTGATATTGTCGAAACAGGCTCCACATTGCGAGAAAACGGACTTGAGGTAATAGAGGATATAATGCCGGTATCTGCCCGTCTTATTGTGAACATTGCATGCATGAAGCTTCGCAAAAGTGAGATTGAAGCGTTTGTATCCAAAATGGAGGAATGTTTATGATACAGGTTATTGAGGCTGATGGTAAAAGGGAATATGAGGCGCTGTCAAGCATTTCGGCACGGAGCGGACAAGTGGATCGGCGTGTGACGGCCGAGGTTCAAAAAATAATTGATGATGTTGGTGCGCGGGGTGATGAGGCGGTTATGGAATATACACGCCGATTTGACGGCACTGACGCACGCCTTGTTGCCATAATGCGAGATGAGCTTTCAGAGTATGCTCAAAATTGTGACACAGCCGTATATAACGCTCTAAAGAACGCTGCGCGCAATATTCAGGATTTTCACCGCAGTCAGCTTACTCAAAGCTGGCTTACAACCGAGGAAAACGGAGTTATGACAGGACAGCGTATACGCGGCCTTGGACGCGTCGGTATCTATGTGCCCGGAGGCACCGCTGCGTACCCGTCTTCGGTTCTTATGAACGCGATACCGGCACGCATTGCGGGCGTTAAGAAAATAATAATGGTAACGCCGCCGTCTAAGAACGGAAAAATCAACAATGCTGTTATGGCTGCTGCCTTTATTGCGGGAGTAGACAAAGTTTATCTTTGTGGTGGGGCACAGGCGGTTGCAGCACTTGCACACGGTACCGATTCAATTGACCGGGTTGATAAAATTGTAGGTCCCGGCAATATCTATGTCGCTACTGCAAAACGATTGCTTTTCGGCAAGGTTGATATTGATATGATTGCAGGGCCAAGCGAAATTCTGGTTATTGCCGACGATACTGCCGACCCGGATTTTATTGCAGCTGATTTAATGTCACAGGCCGAGCACGACATCCTGGCATCATCGATACTGCTCACAACATCAAAAAGGATAGCCCATAAAACTGTGGAGCGGCTAAAAGATAAAATATCAAATCTTTCACGCGCTGATATAATACGCCGCTCGTTAAAGGATTTTGGTGCAATAATAATATGTGGCGAAATATCTAAAGCGGTTGATTTGGCTAACCGCTTGGCGCCCGAGCATTTAGAGGTTATGTGTGAAAATCCAATGGACTATATTTCACGGCTTGATAACGCAGGATCTGTATTTCTTGGGAAATACTCGCCCGAACCACTTGGAGATTACTATGCCGGACCCAACCATGTGCTGCCAACCGGCGGAACTGCACGCTTCTTTTCGCCTCTTTCGGTCGACAGCTTTGTCAAAAAGTCCAGCTTTATTTATTACACGCGTGAGGCTTTGAAAGAGGCAAGTGAAGATATTGTCACCCTTGCCAATGCAGAAGGCCTTGACGCCCACGCAAATTCGGTACATGTGCGTTTTGGTATTGAAAGGAATGATTAGCAATAATGTCTTACACTCCGGCAAAAAAGACAGAACAAATAGCTGCGTATGAACCGGTTAAGGGTGCATACCGTATACGGATGGATGCAAACGAATCCTTTTTACAGCCAACTGAAGAAGACAGGTTTGCAATGGCCGAGGCAGCGGCGGGTGTAAAGTTCAATCGCTATCCAGACCCACTGGCAACTGAATTGTGCGCAGATTTTGCGGCATTATACGGTATTTCGCCAAAATATGTGACTGCGGGCAATGGTTCTGACGAGCTGATATCAGTTATAATGTCTGCATTTGTTCAAAAAGGTGAAAAGGTGATAACCTTGTCACCTGACTTTTCTATGTATAAGTTTTATAGTGCAATTACCGAAACGCCTTGCATCACTATTCAAAAAAACGAGGACATGACAGTTGATGTTGATGTTATAATAAAAACCGTGAACGAGCAGGATGCAAAGCTTGTCATTTTCTCAAATCCTTGCAATCCCACTTCATTGGGGCTTGAAGCTGATGAGGTACGCCGTCTTGTTAATGACACTGATGCGCTTGTGGTTTTAGACGAGGCTTATATGGATTTTTGGGATCAGTCAATGATAAATGAGGCACATTTATACGATAATCTTATTGTGTTACGCACCTGCTCCAAAGCACTGGGGCTTGCTGCACTGCGGCTTGGGTTTGCCATTGCAAACGAAAGACTTACCGGCATACTTCGCTCGGCAAAATCTCCGTATAATGTAAATGCCGTGACACAGGAAATGGCGCGAATTGTTCTTAAAAATAATATGTACAAAACGGTTTACGGTGAGATATTGCAGACATCAGTAAATATGCTGTTCTCAGGTCTGATCAGACTTGAGAAAAAGGGGATGATAGAGCGTGTTTATCAAAGCTGTACAAATTTTATTTTCATAAAAACAGACGATGCGCTCGGCGTGTTTGAATGGCTTTGTGACAGGGGAATAGCAGTACGGCTTATAGGGATCAAATATCTTCGTATTACAGCCGGCAAGCAATACGAAAATAAAGAGCTGTTAAGCGCAATTGAGACTTATTATATTATGAAAGGCGGGAATACCAATGAGACGGGGCATATGTGCTCGCAAAACAAAGGAGACAAACATAACTGTCGAGATAAGTCTTGATGGCGGCAAGGTGGATATTTCGACCGGTATCGGATTTTTTGACCACATGCTTGAGGCTTTTGCAACACATGGTAATTTTGGTTTAAAGGCTAATGTGTCGGGTGATTTATATGTAGACGGTCATCACACTGTGGAGGATACGGGCATTGTCTTAGGCAAGGCGTTTGCCGATGCACTTTGTGACAAAAGCGGTATTGCCCGATTCGGTTGCTTTTCGCTGCCGATGGACGAAACACTGGCATCTGCCGTGGTTGACATAAGTGGCCGTCCATTTCTTGTATTCGATGCAAACTTTAACGACCAGTGTATCGGCGAATATGATACATGCCTTACATCTGAATTTTTCCGTGCATTTGCCTTTAATGCAGGTATAACACTGCACTTGCGCGTTGAGTACGGAGGCAACTCGCACCACATGACCGAAGCGCTGTATAAAGCGGCTGCTCATGCACTGCGCCTTGCCGTTATACCGCGCGAGGGTGTATTATCAACTAAGGGGTCACTGTGATGAAAGGGTTTTTGTATGCTGATTTTTCCTGCAATTGATATAAAGGGCGGTAAATGTGTACGCCTTTATAAAGGGGATTTTTCGACTGCTCATCAGGTGGCTGAAGACCCCCTTAATACTGCGCTTGCTTTTTTTGATTCAGGCGCCGAATGGATTCATATGGTTGATTTGGACGGTGCCAGAACCGGACAGCGTAAGAATTCCTCAATATTTATTGAAATAGCAAAAAAAAGCGGGCTCAAGGTTCAATTAGGCGGCGGCATACGCGATATTAACACCCTTGAATTTTATTTTTCCCATGGTATTTCGCGCTGTATACTTGGGTCGGCGGCTGTTAAAAATCCGGAGCTAATACGCAGTGCTGTCAAGGCGTACGGCGACAAAATTGCCGTACGCCTTGACA
>DHNF01000022.1:897-1195 GCA_002409375.1 Ruminococcaceae bacterium UBA5423 | reverse complement strand
CGTACGGCGACAAAATTGCCGTTGGAATTGATGCGGTTGACGGCATGGTTGCAGCAGAGGGCTGGCTTGAAATTTCAAGCCAGCCATACATAGAAATGGCAAAGCAAATGGAGGATATCGGTGTCAAAACATTGATATTCACTGATATAGCAAAGGACGGCACACTTGAAGGACCGAATATTGAACAGCTTAGGGCGCTGGCCGCGGCTGTGTCATGTAACATTATCGCATCGGGCGGCATACGCGATTTGTCTCACATATGCACGCTTGCCCAACTCAATCTTTACGGTGCTATATG
>DHNF01000022.1:0-719 GCA_002409375.1 Ruminococcaceae bacterium UBA5423 | reverse complement strand
GTGCTATATGCGGCAAATCCATTTACAGCGGCACGCTGGATCTTTCGTCGGCAATTGTTGCGGCCGACATTGACAGATTGTTTAAAAAAAGTGATTTGATCCCTGCGATTGTGCAAGAAGACAGTACCGGCAAGGTTTTGATGCTGGCGTATATGAATCGCACATCACTTATGCGCACAATACAAACCGGCACCACATGGTTTTGGAGCCGGTCAAGGCAGCAATACTGGAACAAGGGTAACTCCAGTGGCAATTTTCAGCATGTTGTATCAATATCTGCTGATTGCGACGACGACACGTTGCTTGTGCGGGTGGTACAAGACGGTGTGGCATGTCACACCGGAGCTCATTCTTGCTTTTTTAAAGAATTTTATAATAATGAGGGTTAATTTGATGAATGATTGTATACAAAATGTTTATGATACGATCTTAGACAGGCGGGAAAATCCGAGTGAGAATTCATATACAAGATATTTGTTTGATAAAGGTATCGACAAGATATTAAAAAAAGTGGGGGAGGAAACTGCCGAGGTATTGATTGCAGCAAAAAATGGCGACAATAACGATACTGTCGCCGAAATTGCCGATTTGACATATCATTTGCTTGTGCTAATGGCACAGCAGGGAATTAAACCCCAGGATGTGTCTGCGGTTTTGGAGCAAAGACATAAAAACAAGGGAAACCTAAAGCAATTTCACAAAACAGATAAGAACACATG
>DHNF01000090.1:15342-15499 GCA_002409375.1 Ruminococcaceae bacterium UBA5423 | reverse complement strand
CCGGTACCCTTATTTAGCGTGTTTTTACCGTATTTGCTGTCACCCAGCAGTGGATGACCTATCCACGCAAGGTGTGCACGAATTTGATGAGTCCGACCTGTCAGCAGTTCAACCTCAAGCAATGAAAATCCATTTTTTTCGCCTATTACGCGATACC
>DHNF01000090.1:14639-15109 GCA_002409375.1 Ruminococcaceae bacterium UBA5423 | reverse complement strand
TTTTCGTCTTTTATAAGAAAAGCTTCAAGCGTATCCTGCTTTTTCTCCATAATACCATGGACAATACAAAGATAAAATTTTCGTATTTCACGATCCTTTAATTTTTGGTTGAGGATGCGAAGTGCGGCGGAGTTTTTTGCGGCAATCACAATGCCGGCGGTGTTTCTGTCAATACGGTTTACGAGTGCCGGTGTAAAGCTGTTTTCATTTTCGGGATTATATTCTTTTTTTTCGTAAAGATAGCGCTGTACGCGTGCAATCAATGTATCACGGTGTTCGTTGTTGTCGGGATGAACCAAAAGACCTGCCTTTTTGTTCAAAAGCAGTAGATTTTCATCCTCATATACAATATCAAGCTTTTTACTTGCAGTCAAAAAATCATAAGTTTTCGGGCAATCCACAAGAAACTCATCTTTAAGATAGAGCGTAATCACATCGCCCTCTTTAAGCTTGTCCGCAATATGACAGCG
>DHNF01000090.1:7908-14433 GCA_002409375.1 Ruminococcaceae bacterium UBA5423 | reverse complement strand
ATATTTTTAAATGCTTTTGCCAAAAACTTATCAAGCCTTTGGTTAGCATCGTTTGCTTTTACTGTGAGTGTTTTCACGGCGCACTCCTTTTGAAAGGTTTTGTTAGTCGGATATTGGTATAACATACGGATTTGCGGGCAAACACAGTTCTCTATGGTATGTTGAGTTACTATATTTTAACATCATGTCTTGCTCTTTTCAAATTAATTATAGTCTGTTATAATTATATAATACGATTTTTAAGGGGGGCGTCAAGGTGAGCAACAGATTGCATGACGGTCACCGTCAGCGTATGAAACAGCGGTTTTTGCGTGAGGGCATAAGGGGTTTTGAACCGCATCAAATTATTGAAATGCTGCTTTTTTACGGTATCCCGCGAAAGGATACCAATGAAATTGCACATGCTTTAATTGATAATTTTGGCAGTCTTTCAGGCATTCTCAAAGCATCATATGATGATTTGCTAAATGTAAAAGGCATGACGCCCGGTGCAGCAACACTTCTGTGCTTTTGCGGGCAGCTTATACGAGAGTATTTTGACAGCGAAATTTCAAAGGATATGATTTTAGACAGCACTGAAAAAATGGGGCAATTTATATTGCCAAAATTTTTAAGTGAGCACAATGAAAAAGCGCTGCTTGTTTGCATGGACAACAAATGCAAGGTGCTGCACTCTTCCTTTGTGTCTGAGGGAAGTATGAACGCAACCGAGATACATATGCGCAGGATTTTAGAGCAGGCTATACGTAACCATGCAACCGCAGTCGTTGTCGCACATAATCACCCGAGCGGGTTCGCAATTCCGAGTATGGAGGATCAACAAAGTACAAGGGCGCTGGTGAATGCACTTCATATTGTCGGCATTCATCTTGTTGACCACATTATCGTATCCGACGGCGATTTTGTGTCAATGCGCAGTACACCATCACTTTCAGCACTGTTTAAACCGAGCGGTGAACAGGACATATAATTGTAGCAGTCTAAGGGGTCTTTACATGGATCGTTTTCACCTTAAATCCGAATACAAGCCTACCGGCGACCAGCCCAACGCGATAAAGGCGCTTACAAAGGGAATTATAAGCGGAATGCGTGAGCAGACTTTGCTTGGCGTGACCGGTTCGGGCAAAACATTTACGATGGCAAATATAATTGCAAATGTAAATAAACCGACTTTGGTGCTTGCCCACAACAAAACTTTGGCTGCACAGCTTTGTGGCGAGTTCCGCGAATTTTTTCCTAACAACGCTGTCGAATATTTTGTCAGCTATTATGATTATTACCAGCCCGAAGCCTATATTCCGACAACCGATACCTATATTGAAAAGGATTCAGCAATTAACGAGGAAATAGACAAGCTGCGCCATTCGGCAACTTCGGCTCTTGCCGAACGGCGAGATGTTATTATTGTTGCAAGTGTATCGTGTATATACAGCTTGGGAAGTCCGATTGACTATCGCAGTCAGGTTATATCGCTGCGGCCGGGAATGAACATTAATAGGGATCATCTTCTTGCCCGTTTGGTTGATATACAGTATGAACGCAACGACATAAATTTTGTGCGCAATAAATTTAGGGTTCGCGGTGATGTTGTTGAAATATTTCCCGCATACTCGGGCGAAAATATTTTAAGGGTGGAGTTTTTCGGTGACGAAATTGATAGGATTAGTGAAATTAACCCATTAACCGGCGAATTAAAAGGCGTTGTCAGCCATGCGGCAATATACCCTGCATCGCACTACATTGTACCTCCTGAAAAAATGGAACAGGCTATTGTGGTTATTGAAAAAGAGCTTGAAGAGCGAGTTGAATACTTTAAAAAAGAGGGAAAGCTGCTTGAAGCGCAGCGCATACTTCAGCGCACGCGTTATGATATAGAAATGCTGCGCGAAATCGGAATTTGTAAGGGTATTGAAAACTATTCTCGAATAATGTCCGGGCGGGAGCCGGGCAGCACTCCATACACGTTACTCGACCACTTTCCAAAAGACTTTTTGTTATTTGTTGACGAATCCCATGTCACACTACCACAGGTTCGCGGCATGTACGGTGGAGATTATGCACGCAAAAAAAACCTGATTGAATTCGGTTTTCGTCTGCCAAGTGCTTATGACAACCGTCCGTTGAATTTTGACGAGTTTTATCAACATATTAATCAAGCAGTATTTGTCAGTGCAACACCCGGTGATTTTGAACGCAGTAATAGTGCACAGATAGCCGAGCAGGTAATAAGACCGACCGGTCTTATCGACCCGGAAATCATCGTAAAGCCGGTTGAGGGGCAGATTGATGATCTGATTGGTGAAATAAACGAACGCGCCGCGAAATCTGAACGAGTGCTTGTCACAACGCTTACAAAAAAGATGGCAGAGGACTTGACAACATTTTTAGAAAATGCGGGTATACGCGTGCGTTATATGCACCACGATATAGATACAATAGAAAGAATGGAAATTATACGCGATTTGCGCTTGGGCGAATTTGATGTTTTGGTGGGCATAAATTTGCTGCGTGAAGGGCTTGATTTGCCCGAAGTTTCGCTCGTCGCAATTCTTGACGCCGACAAGGAAGGCTTCTTGCGTTCCGAGACATCACTTATACAAACGATAGGGCGTGCTGCACGCAATGAGCGGGGTATGGTCATTATGTATGGCGACAGTGTTACCCGGTCGATGGAAAAGGCCTTAACTGAAACAAATCGGCGTCGGTCCATTCAGATGAAATATAATGAGGACCACGGTATTACGCCAAAAACGGTTACAAAAGACGTAAGAGAAATTCTTGAAATCACTATGCGCAGCAGTTCTAAGGATAAACCGGACAAAAAGCTGAGTAGGGCTGAAAGAGCCAAGCTAATTGATGAGCTTACGCGCGAAATGAAGAACGCCGCGCGGCTTCTTGAATTTGAACATGCGGCATATTTGCGAGACAGGATTAAAAAGCTTAAAGGTGAATAATATAAAGACACAAAGGAAAGGCAGGCAACACTAATACATGCAAAGCAAGAACATTAATATAAAGGGAGCCCGCGAGCACAATTTAAAGAATGTGAATGTTGTTATCCCGCGGGACAAGCTTGTGGTGTTTACCGGGTTATCGGGCTCGGGCAAATCATCGCTTGCATTTGATACGATATACGCAGAGGGGCAGCGGCGATATGTTGAAAGCTTATCGTCGTATGCACGGCAGTTTTTGGGCCAAATGGATAAACCGGATGTTGATTTGATTGAAGGGTTGTCACCCGCTATATCTATTGACCAAAAAACCACATCTAAAAATCCGCGCTCCACGGTTGGTACGGTAACCGAAATATCAGATTATTTGAGGTTGCTTTATGCGCGCATTGGTGTGCCCCATTGTCCTGTTTGCGGACATGAAATCAGACAGCAGTCGGTTGACGAAATTGTCGATAAGGTGATGGAGCTTGAGCCTGGGACACGGATACAAATCCTTGCACCGGTGGTGCGCGGACGCAAGGGCGAATATGTCAAAGAGTTTGAATCGGCACGCAAGTCCGGTTATGTACGCGTGCGCGTTGACGGTATAATATACGATTTGTCCGAACCCATTAAGTTAGAAAAAAACAAAAAGCATACCATTGAAATAGTGGTTGACCGCCTTGTTATTGCAGAGAATATAAAAAGCAGACTTACCGACTCGATTGAAACCGCAACCGGGCTTTCGGGCGGTCTTTTAACCGTTGATGTAATAGGGGGCACCGAGCTGCAGTTCTCACAAAACTATGCCTGTCCCGAACATGGTACCAGCATTGACGAGCTTTCACCACGCATGTTTTCATTTAACAATCCTTACGGTGCGTGCCCGAAATGCACCGGGCTGGGTATATTTATGACAATGGATCCTGATATTGTGATACCAAATAAAAATTTGAGTATAAAAGAGGGTGCAATCCGTGCAAGCGGCTGGAGCTATATTGACGGTGGTACCATAGCGCAGATGTATTATGAGGGTTTGGCCGAGCACTACGGTTTTTCGATTAAAACTCCGATTGCCAAGCTGCCGCAAAAGATAATTGATATTCTGCTTTATGGTTCTAAAGGTGAGCGCATTAAAATGACACGCAAAAGCGAATACGGCTCAGGAACTTATTCGACGCAGTTTGAAGGGGTGATAAATAATCTTACGCGCCGGTACAGGGAAACGCGCAGTGATTGGGTTAAGCGTGATCTGGAGTCGTATATGAGACACGCACCTTGCCCGGAATGTAAAGGAAAGCGGCTTAAACCTGAAATTTTGGCGGTTACTGTAGGGGGCATTAACATTGCTGAGTTTACCGATTTGTCTGTATCTGATGCGCTCGACTTTATAAATAGCGCGAACCTTACTAACAGGGAACACATGATTGGTGACCGCATTATAAAAGAGATTAAAGAGAGACTGGGATTTTTGCAAAGTGTCGGACTCGATTATTTGACGCTTTCGCGTTCTGCTGGAACGCTTTCGGGAGGCGAAAGCCAGCGCATTCGCCTTGCAACTCAAATTGGTTCGTCTTTGATGGGAGTATTGTATATTCTTGATGAGCCAAGTATTGGCTTGCACCAGCGTGACAATGAAAAGCTGCTTGCCACACTAAAGCGGCTGCGCGATATAGGAAACACGCTGATTGTGGTGGAGCATGACGAGGATACAATGAAAAATGCCGACTGGATTGTTGATATCGGCCCCGGTGCCGGTATTCACGGCGGTGAGGTGGTATTTGCAGGGCCTGCGCAAAATATTTTAAATTGCGAATCGTCAATAACCGGTCAGTATTTAAGTCGGAAAAAGATTATACCCGTACCCAAAAACAGGAAAAAAGGCAACGGCAAACGGCTGAAAGTAAAAGGGGCCAGCCAAAACAACCTAAAAAACATTGATGTTTCTTTTGTTCTGGGTGCTTTTAATTGCGTTACCGGAGTGTCGGGCTCGGGCAAGTCTTCACTTGTTAATGAAGTGCTTTATAAAAAGCTGGCAGCCGAGCTTAATAACGCGCATACACGAGCGGGAGCACATAAGGGAATTGACGGAATGGAGGCGCTTGATAAAGTTATAGACATTAACCAGTCACCTATCGGTAGAACACCTCGCTCAAACCCGGCAACTTATACCGGCGTTTTCAATGATATACGCGAGCTTTTTGCCTCCACAACCGATGCCAAAATGAAAGGATATGCAATGGGGCGTTTCTCATTTAATGTTAAGGGGGGGCGCTGCGAGGCATGTCAGGGCGACGGTATCATTAAAATCGAAATGCATTTTTTGCCGGATATTTATGTGCCGTGTGAGGTGTGCAAGGGACAGCGATATAACCGTGAAACCCTTGAGGTTCAATATAAAGGCAAAAATATACATGATATTTTAGAAATGACTGCCGAGGAGGCACTTGAGTTTTTTTATCATATACCCAAAATAAGGCGTAAGATACAGACACTTTGTGATGTGGGGCTGGGTTATATCCGTATAGGGCAGCCTGCAACAACGCTTTCGGGGGGCGAGGCGCAGCGCGTAAAGCTAGCAACCGAGCTCGCGCGGCGTGCAACCGGTCGCACTATTTATATACTTGACGAGCCCACCACCGGGTTACACACTGCGGATGTGCACCAGCTTATTACCGTGCTGCAAAAGTTGGTTGAAGGCGGCAACACAGTAATTGTAATTGAGCACAACCTTGATATTATTAAAACTGCCGATTATATCATCGATTTGGGCCCCGAGGGCGGGGATCGGGGCGGTTATGTAGTTGCAACCGGCACTCCCGAACAGATTGTAAAATGCAGGGATTCCTTCACGGGGCAATACCTTAGCAAGGTGCTTTAATAACTGATAATTTACAATTCTGTCATAATATAAAACACTCATTATTGTATGATAGAACATATGAAATGAGGGAAAACCATGTTCGGGTATGTGCGTGTTTTCAAGCCGGAGCTCAAGGTATCGGAATATGAGCACTATCAGGGGATATACTGTTCACTGTGCAAGCGGCTTGGCAAACGATATGGTTTTTTTTCAAGACTTACTTTAAGCTACGACTTCACATTTCTTGCAATTTTTTATATGGCTCTTGACGACGAATGCGCGGGGTTTAAAAAAGGCAGGTGCGCATTCAATCCATTAAAAAAGAGAATGTGCTGTTGCCAAAATCGGCATATTGATTTTGCTGCCGATGTTGCTTCAATTTTAATTTATTTTAAAATTAAGGACAATATTAATGACAAAGGTTTTTTTGGTTCCATCCCTGCACGGTTGCTGCTACCGTTTGCATATCTTGCCCGTCGCAGGGCCGCCAAACGAATTGAATGGGTCGATAAGATAGTATCTCAAAGCATTGGGCAACAGGTTGATACCGAGGCTTCGGGCACAGCGTCGATTGACGCTGCCGCACACCCTACTGCGCACATTTTATCTCATCTTGCACAGTATGGAGCACACGACGAAAAAGAGCAACGCATTCGCGAGAGATTTGGTTATTGTCTGGGACGGTGGATTTATCTAATCGACGCTGCCGACGATATTGAGGACGATATT
>DHNF01000090.1:6888-7758 GCA_002409375.1 Ruminococcaceae bacterium UBA5423 | reverse complement strand
TAAAGGGGAATTTTAATCCTTTTAAATCACTTAAAGATGATGTTTCCCATGCGGTACTGTCGGCACTTAATGCCAGTCTTGCGGAATGCAAGGCGGCATATAATCTTCTTGAAATCAAACGTTTTGACGGTATCATGCGTAACATTCTTGAACTGGGTATGCCGGCTGCCGGGCAGCAGGTTCTAAACAAAAAGGGGAATAAAGATGGCAAAAGATCCGTTTAAGGTGTTGGGAATTAGTCCAAATGCAACTGACGACGAGGTTAAGACTGCTTATCGTGAGCTTGCGCGGAAATATCATCCCGACAACTATTCGAATAATCCGCTGTCGGACTTGGCAGAGGAAAAAATGCAGGAAATTAACGAGGCATATGACAATATTGTGCAAATGCGTCGTCAAGGCGGGGGTGCGCAATACGGCAATAGTGCGTACTCATCAGACACGCAATCGCGATATAATGATATACGAAACATGATAAATTCCGGCAGGGTGATTGATGCGGAAACACTGCTCGATGGGATTCCCACTTCATCCAGAGATGCCGAGTGGTATTTTCTTAAGGGTAGTGTATTATATAAAAAAGGTTGGCTTGAGGATGCGTATACACATTTTCAGACTGCATCACGCATGAACCCTGCCAATATGGAGTATCGCACTGCTGTAAATCAGATGAACATGCAAAGACGCACCGGCGGGTATCGAACTCCGGCAAACTCCCATGGCGGGTGCTCTGGCTGCGATATGTGTACCGGTCTTATTTGCGCCGACTGCTGCTGTGAATGTCTTGGCGGCGACTTGATAAGATGCTGCTGATTTTTCATTAATTGGCATGGGGGGATATAATTGAAGCAAACCGGAAAGGTGGTGTTG
>DHNF01000090.1:6419-6693 GCA_002409375.1 Ruminococcaceae bacterium UBA5423 | reverse complement strand
CCTTACATTTATGTTGCTGACCTTTTTTTCGGTCGGGACATATGCACTTCCGGCTATTGCAGGTGCAGTGTTTATTCCGTATGTTATTGAAATAAGTCCACGCAGTGCTTGGATGGTGTATGCGTCGGTTGCCATACTGTCACTTTTTATATCCCCTGATTTGGAAGCTAAGGTGCTTTTTTTAAGCTTTTTTGGTTATTATCCAATAATTAAAGCTCAGCTTGAACGCATAAAAAAACGCCCGCTTGAGTGGGTTATCAAGCTGGCAATTTTT
>DHNF01000090.1:5539-6240 GCA_002409375.1 Ruminococcaceae bacterium UBA5423 | reverse complement strand
AATTTTTAATGCGGCTATTGTTATTTCATATTATTTAATGCTTAATATTTTTGGTTTGAGCATTGAAAGCTTCACAATCTTTGGCTTTAATATAATCTATATTATGCTTTTTGTGGGTAATTTAATATTTGTATTATATGATTTTGCGCTGTCAAATCTGGTTTTAATGTATATGAAGGTTTTGCATAAGCGCGTTGCGCGTGTATTCCATCTCAACAAATAAACAATTATTTAATATAATCATCTTTGACGATAACGCTCAAGTTCACAATACGGTGAGTGCCTTGGTCTTTTTCAAATGTAAGCTGTCCTTCGCATGTGGGACAGCTTTTTTTAAATCTGCCGCCTGTTGTTGGCTTGATAAAAAGCTCGATACCTTTTTTAGACGCTATGCAGGCGCGTTGATGGCCCGACACTATTTCTGCATGACCACATTCACACGGTGTTAACGAAACAGGCTTGTGTTTATCGCGGCTGCACATTGCTTTATAAAGCTTTGGACAATAAAGTAAATCTGCAGCCGTTGTTCGCGGCAATGCGGGTATGTAAAAATCCTTAATAACCTCAAGCGAACATTTGCCTGTACGCATATAATAGCAGGTTGATGGGCTTAGCGTAATTACTGCATTGATTTTTCCTTTTATGCTGCTCATGTATATATTTCAAACCCTTTGTTAACCGGCAACGCCGTTGTGCATAAG
>DHNF01000090.1:5127-5457 GCA_002409375.1 Ruminococcaceae bacterium UBA5423 | reverse complement strand
CTGCGTTAATTTTTCCTTTAAAACTGCTCATATGTATGTTTCAAACCCTTTTGTTTAAACCGATAACGCCGTTGTGCATAAAGTAGTCCATTTGATTAAAAGCTGACCGCGCATTAGAAAAGCGACATTTTAAAATATACGGTGTTGGTCAAGATAAATAAGAAGCTCCTCATATGCACGGGTGGTGAAATGAAGCCCATCACCGCAATCGTACTTGTATTTAAGGCAGTTGTATTCGTCTTTAAACAGGGACGATGTGTCCCAGTAACGGCAGCCCTTTTGTTGTGCAAGCTCTTTTAATAGCGAGTTATATAAATCAATCTTTTCATT
>DHNF01000090.1:2283-4972 GCA_002409375.1 Ruminococcaceae bacterium UBA5423 | reverse complement strand
TTATATAAATCAATCTTTTCATTTGTTATTTGAGGCTTGTTTAATTCATAATTATGTGATACCGGAAGAATGGATTGAATTGCAATCAGGCTGTTAGGTGACGCGGCTTTAAGCTCGTCAATAAGTGCAGCATATTCGTCCATGAAAGATTGTTCGCCCATAAATGCGATGCCATTAATTCCAAAAGAGACAATCATTCGTGCCGGTTTAGTCTTTGCCACAGCCTCGGTTATCGTCAAAAGGTTTCCTGTTCCTAAATTGATAAAACGATCGTAACGCGCGTCCTGGTGATTTAAACCATCAACTGCATATACATTTTTGGGCTTGACAAAGCGATACCCTTTAAGGCCGTTGGTACGCGAATCCCCAATAAAAACAGTGTTATCAATATAGTCTGAAAAAGGCTGGGTTGCAGCCGAATTATCGACAGCACCGGGATTGTTCCAATTGCGCTGGGCAGGATTTCGGGGCGCGCCGGTGACACAAGGATTGATGCCAAAGTAACATGAAATTTTATCAAGGTTTAATGCCGTAAGCAGACTGAAAAAAGCCATACTCACGATAAGCGAGGTGGCAAATGCAGTTTTAATCGGGCTTCTTTTTGTATTATTTTTTTTCATAGGCGGCACAACCCTCCACCTTATACGATATCCTACTGACTTAATAAATATTTAGTTAAATATTAGTCCTATAATTAATGATTATACTACAAAAGAATTCGCACTGCAAACATTATTATAAAATTTAAAAAGTAAAGCGGGATGCCCTCATCCCGCCAACGATTATATTAATAATATTGCAATTCATTTAATTTAAAATACGGCGCGATGAGAGGGTATCGCGCCGTACGGTTATATTCCTCTTTTGGCCATTATAACCTCAATCTCTTGTTCATTAATGCCGACCATTGCTTCGCCTAAGCCCTCGGAAACTTCTGCGATAATTGCGGGGTCATTAAAATTTTTGACCGCTTTTACAATTGCGGCAGCACGCTTTGCAGGATTTCCCGATTTGAATATGCCTGAACCGACAAATACTCCCTCGGCTCCAAGCTGCATCATCAAGGCTGCATCGGCGGGCGTTGCAACGCCACCGGCGGCGAAATTGACCACAGGCAGCTTGCCGTTTTCATGGACGTACAGTAAAAGCTGATATGGAACCATCAACTCTTTGGCAGCCTCATACAATTCGTCTTTGCTCATTGAGGCCACGCGCCTGATTTCGCTGCTCATCTTACGCATATGGCGCACAGCCTGCACAATATCGCCTGTACCTGGTTCACCCTTGGTACGAATCATTGATGCACCCTCGTTTATTCGCCGCAATGCTTCGCCCAAATCCTGTGCACCGCATACAAACGGAACATTGAACTGCTTTTTGTCGATATGGTACACATCGTCAGCCGGAGACAGCACTTCGCTTTCATCGATACAATCGATTTTGATTGCATCAAGAATCTGTGCCTCGACAAAATGTCCTATTCGGGCTTTTGCCATTACCGGTATGGATACAGTTTTTTGTATACCCCTAATCATACCGGGATCACTCATTCGGGATACTCCACCAGCGGCACGAATATCGGCCGGTATGCGCTCAAGTGCCATTACGGCGCAGGCTCCGGCTTGTTCGGCGATTTTTGCTTGTTCTGGCGTGGTTACATCCATTATTACGCCGCCCTTTAGATCTTGAGCAAATTGTTTATTTAACTCATATCTGTCATTTGCCATTTTTATTCCTCCAGTATTGAATTGCAGATAGTAATTGTTTATAATTATAATCATATCTGGCATTAATTAAATAACCAGAAACAAATAAAACCATAATGCCAGATTGGAGGTAATATGGTTACGTTTATGCTTGACAGACATTCAAAAATGCCGTTGTATGAACAGCTTTACAGATTGTTTAAAAAGGAGATTGAAAGCGGCAGGCTCCATGCTAATCAAAAAATGCCATCCAAGCGAAAGCTCGCTCTTCACTTGAAAATCAGTCAGGTGACGGTGGAAACCGCTTATGCCCAGCTTATTGCCGAAGGTTATTTAAGATCTGTTCCCAAAAGCGGTTATTTTGTCGAACCGTTTGAAAGCGGTTTAATAAAATTGGCGGATAAAATGCCAACGGTAAGCCCTGAAAAACAAAATTTAAAACATTATAATAAATATGATTTCAGAACCAACGCAGTGGATACAAATCTGTTTCCGTTTTCAACATGGGCAAGGCTTGGCAGAGAAGTTTTAAGACAAAGCGATAACGAGATGCTTAATTACACGCATCCGCAGGGTGTGTATGCTTTAAGGCAGGAGATTGTACGATATTTGTATGATTACCGTGGCATAATGGCTACTGCCGATCAGGTGGTTATGAGTGCGGGCTCTGAATATTTGATAGGTTTAATAATACAACTTTTGGGAAGAAACAATATTTTCGGGGTAGAGAACCCGGGATATAAAAAAATATGCAGAATTTTTGAATTGAACGAAGTGAAAGTTGTGCCGCTGCCTCTTGACAAACACGGGATTGATATTGACAATCTTAAAAAGTCAAATGCAAATGTTGTGCATGTTACACCATCGCATCAATTTCCCCTTGGCATAGTCATGCCGGTTAGCCGCCGAACCGCGCTGCTTAATTGGGCACATGAAGATGACAAAAATTATATTCTTGAAGATGATTACGACAGCGAATTTCG
>DHNF01000090.1:1418-2133 GCA_002409375.1 Ruminococcaceae bacterium UBA5423 | reverse complement strand
GATGATTACGACAGCGAATTTCGTTTTTCGGGACAGCCGATACCGGCATTGCAGGGACTTGACAGAAGCGGCAAGGTTATTTATATCAATGCGTTTACAAAAAGTATTGCACCGTCTTTGAGAATAAACTATATGGTTTTGCCGCCGGCATTGCTTGAAGTTTACAGAAAAAAATTTAATTCCTATTCATGCACTGTGTCCAATTTCGAGCAGTATACACTTGGTAAATTTATGAGCGGGGGTTTTTTTGAGCGTCATCTAAGCCGTATGCGTAATTCTTATAAGCAACGCAGGGATGTTTTGATTACTCAGTTACTTCAAAGCCGATTTGGTGACAAAATTGAAGTGTCCGGACAGGACGCCGGTTTGCACCTTTTGCTTAACGTAAACAATGGAATGAACGAACAGCAGCTTGTCCAAAGCGCAAAAAAGCAAGGTGTAAGGGTTTACGGTTTGTCAGAATATTGCAGTTTCGAATTCGATAGCATTCCGCAAAGCACTTTAGTTATTGGGTATTCTTGCATACCCTGCACAGAAATTGCACAGGCCGTGAAGTTGTTGGAAAATGCATGGACTCCCGTGTATTGAAACATAAATGAGCTAACAAGTTATAACAAATATATAAAAATATATTAAAAGTAGCTTGATTTTTAGAGAAATATAATTTATAATATGAAATGTATGGTGGGCATTTTTGGTAATAAAGTAAAATTAA
>DHNF01000090.1:0-1280 GCA_002409375.1 Ruminococcaceae bacterium UBA5423 | reverse complement strand
GGTATTTTTGGCAATAAAGTAAAATTAAGAAAGGAGCGGGCATATGGAAGTTAAAAATGCTGGCGGGGATAATGGAGATAAAGAAAAATTTCAAGTGCCCGCAGAACGGCTGGAAAAATTAAAAACTCTAAGTTCACTGGCAAAGGTAATTGTTAAGAACGGAAATTATAATGCAGCCATGGATTACATAAAATCAATTATTGAGCCATAGCTGATAATACAGTTATTGCTGCATCAAGCTTATCATCGGGTATTTTTTCCATAAGCTCTATTAATTTTTTAATTTTGCTATCATGCTCGCTGTCATCACAGACAGCGGGCTCTTCTTTTATTGTGGGGCAATCGGTCTCGTATTTAAGATATTCAATAGTAGTGCCCAATATATCCGCAATGATCTGCAAGTCATTGTCCGACGGTTCGGATTTTCCGGCTTTCCAGTCATATAATCGCTGCCGGCTGCCACCGATTCTTGAGATAATGAAAGAAGTGGTTATCCCTTTTTCCTTTTTCAATTCAAAAATTCTATCCGTATTGTACAATTTAAACCCGCGCTTTCTATATAAAAATACAATCTTACAAATTGTAAGATTTATGGGTGGAATTCTTTCAAATTGTAAGATATAATAGTATATGCCGATAGAGCATCGGTTAAGTTGTTTATTGTAGATATTTGAAATTACCATTACAATACTACCGCATTATCAATAATTTGTCAATGGTAATTTTAAAAAATCTGCATTTTACACACAAAAACAGTGATGAATGGGGGATGATGATATGCCAGTTTATATTGGAATACGCTCAAATCGTGGCAAGATGTTTTATGATGACGATGCTGCTTTGGAATATGCGTTAAGCGAGTGCAATATCGAACCTGCCGAAGATATAGGTCTTTTAGACCAAAAATTTGTTGAGATGCTGCTTGAATGGTTTTATTCGCACGACTGGATACGCAGTGACAGTGGCGGTCATTATGACAGCGTGGATTTCTGAATAAAATTACATACGGGGGAGGGTGCATTATGCCAAATTATGAAAGATTGGCTGTTTGTCCGTTTTATGAACGGGAAGCGACGCAAAGCGTAACTTGTGAAGGCGCCTGTGAGGGCAACATACACACCGCGGTCAAATTTAACAATGCACAGGATAAAAAAGTTTGGTTCAAAAGATTTTGTGCCGGATTTAAATATGAAACCTGTCCGTATGCAAAAATGATACTGTCCGAAAGATACAGCGAATAAATCGTTTGCCGGGTGGGGGTGGCGGTATTTGATTGACTG
>DHNF01000104.1 GCA_002409375.1 Ruminococcaceae bacterium UBA5423 | reverse complement strand
GTAAACTTAAAGGCATATGTTTCATTGTACGGTCTTGTAAAACCTATTGTAGTGTCGCTTTCGACGTAGGGTACTGACGCTGCAGATACAATTGGTATACAAGACATCACGACTGTAATAGCCAACATGAGAGCGATTCGTTTGACTTTTTTCATTTCTCTTCCTCCAATAATTGACATATTTTACTAATATGTCTATAATTTATTTGAAGGAATGTTCTATCGGAATTTTTTCTTCACCTCCCACATACTACCGTAAATAGTATGTGGGACTTTTCTTATTTAAAATCCTTTATTTGCCTTACGCGGTATTCAAGCAAATTTTCGCTCACATTTAAACATTTTGCAGCTTGGCTAATTGTGCAATCCCTGTAGTCTTCGATGAAACTGTCATCTGGATATATCAAGTTAATCGCAAATATGTTTGCTTGTCTTTCGTATATACTTGTCTTTAAAAAAGTTCGAGTGTCTAAATAAACAACATTAGTGTCTTTATGCATTAATGCATGACCTAATTCATGTGCACAAACGAATTTTTTAGTTTGTGCGGACAAATTTAAATCTATATAAATTATATTGTTATCATCATAATATTGATAAAAACCTCTAACCCCTACCAGTTGAACCTCCATAACTATACAGCCTAAACTATCACAAAGCTCAAATGGGTTATTGGTTTTATATTTTTTAATCAATCTATTAACCAACGCCATTTCGTTCATGTATTCAATCCTTCTTGTTTTTATTTTGATTATTATGTTTTTCTTTATTTTTTAGCTTAGCCGCAGTCATCCCCAACTCCATAGCATTCCTTATACTCTCTAAAGCTTCAGGAGTCAAAGGGTCCCCGTCAAACATCAAACCTTGTTGATTTGACATCATATTTATAATTTCATCAATTTTTACTTTTATATCACGCTCATCCTTTTCGTTAAGGGTGGGCTTTTCTTTTTGCTCATTGTCAAGCAGGTAGTCCACAGTGACCCCAAAATAATCGGCTATGGCCTTTAATTTATCAACCTTAGGGACTCCTTTTCCATTTTTCCAATCACTTAATGTACTTTGAGGGACACCGGTCTCTTTGTGAACTCGATATGGCGTAACTCCATACTTTTTTAATAATTGCTCAAAAATCTCATACATTTTTTGTCAATCCTTCACAATTCAAAAATAATTAACTAATTACGAAGTAAACCTATTGACATGCAACGAAACCCGTTGTATAGTATAGGCATACCACGATATACGAAGCAGACAAAACGATTCCCGTTGTGCTTCGATTTATGATTTACTTTTACCGACAATCGAAGTATATCATTAAACCGAAGTAAACACAAGTATTATTCTAAAATTTTATTAAAAAGGGGGTTTATATTTTTGGAAAAATGTTTTTCATGCGAGGAAGTTGCAAAAAGATATGGCGTAAAAGTCATTACCGTTTGGGACTGGATACGGAAAAAGAAACTTCCAGCAATTAAAACCGGTAAAAAATATTGTATAAGACCGCAAGACTTACAAAAATTTGAAGAAAAGAGGATGACAGTATGAACAAATTAGCAGTTGGGAATATCGTCCGCGTGGACGATATGAAATTCCATGAAATCGAAGGTGGCTTCGGAAAAAATAAAAAAGCAATGCTTGTAAAAGAGATAGCTGAAATTCACGGCAGACCGCTATTCAAGATAAACCAACTTATCAATGACAACCGAAAGCACTTCATTGATGGCAAAGACATTCTCGATATCAAAGATTCACCGCTCGCTATACTTTTGAAGGATAGCGGAATCTATACTCAAAACGCCATCAACGCCAGTACGAATATCTACATACTCTCTGAACGCGGCTACGCAAAACTCTTAAAAATTATGGACGATGACCTTGCATGGGAAAAATATGATCAGCTTGTAGATGGATATTTTCAAATGCGGCAGGTTATTAAAGAATCACCGGATTCCTTAAAGCTCCAAATTCAGCAGGAACGTGCACATGCAATGCTCTTAAACGCAAAAACACGGCAGTTTAAACTTCTGATGAAAACTATCAAGGACAAGCATTTATCTGCTATTGCCGCTGATGTTTTCGGGATTACTTCCCTTGAAGAAGTCACTGGGCAGAAAATTGATTATCGCCCCGAATGCGGTAAATTATACAGTGCGCAAGACCTTGCAACCGAAATTGGTACAAGCCGTAATATGATTGGCAGAAAGGCAAATGCCGCAGGCATTAAAACAGATAAATACGGTATGACTGTACTTTCAAAATCCGAACATGGTCCTAAGCAGGTTGATACTTTTATGTACAACGAATGTGGCAGAGCAAAAATTAAAGAACTTTTTTGGGAGGTGGGAGATAGAAAATGACGATTGAAGAACGGACCCTGTCAAAGGAAATTGCACAACAGGTTCGGGAGAAGTTCGGCAAGGAGTGCCTTAATGCGAAAGAGTTTGCAACGTATCTTGGTAGAACACAAGAATATGTTGCTGAGAAAATACGCAGACGTGAGTTGCCAGGATATTGCATAGGACACTCATTCACAATTCCAATTGATAGCATTGCAATTTGGATTGTTAGACTATCAACAACAAAGCAATTAAAGAGAGAGTAAAGGGAGGAAAAACCATGTATGTAAAAATTACCGTAGGCGATGAATTCGCAACGCAGAATGTTGAAATTGACCTAAACGCTCAAAACATTTACGCCCAATGTCCGAAATGTGGAAAAGAATTTCTGGTAGACCCAATCGAATGGGCTCATGACTTTCCGGAATTTGATTGGGAGCATATACCGATTTGCGACAAATGCTCGAGCCGGAAATCCTCATGACCGCTAAATGTACAGTATGCAAAAAATACTGGAATATAAGCATTTTAAAGCGCATAACCAAACAAGGCTACATATGCCCGTACTGTACGGACAAGCCTATCAAAAAGGAGGGCAAGCTATGCAAACCACATCAAAATTAGCCGTTATTTTAGGCACTTGCCTTTTTGTTGCCGCCTGCGGTACAAGCAATATTTTGGGCGTTATAAGTGCCGCAATGCTGACAGGACTTGCAACGCAAATCGTATGTAGGGGGCAAAATAATGACTAAATGTCCTACATATTGTAAAGGCTGCATATATCGCAGCCATTCGTGCGGCTTTACTGTATGCCAATACGCATTGGCTACAGGGCAATTACGCGGGTGTCCTGCAGACGAGCATTGTACACGCAAAACAACAAAAAACCGCGTCGGAACGGCAATTCCAAACGCGGCAAGCAAAAATAAATTCAATTAAATTTTAGGCTATAAAGGAGAATTTGTCAAGATGAATAATGAAGGAATTACCGAAACTGCGAAAACTACAAAATTTAATATCTTAACTGCGGATTTAAAATATATTTTTAGTGCATTAAAACCGGCTATCCCGAAAGCGAGCGGTAAACCCGTGTACAAATACATAAAGTTTACATACAAAGATAGCCTACTTTCCGCATACGCCACGGATGGGTATAGGGTTCATTCCGTGACTGTCCATGTGGATATTACTGACGGAGAAAAAGCGTTTTGTTTTCTTTTAAAACCATTCACTATTCCCAAAACAAAGTCAGAGTTTGTCCCATGCGAGTTGTCTGAAAAAGAAATATTGTTTGACTTCGGGGAACGAAAAAATACTTTTAAGCTTGGAAGTGGAGATTATTTTGATGTTAATGCAGCTATACCAACAAGTCCGATTGTTTACCGTATTGGTTTGAACCCTAAATTTCTTGCGGATGCTGCAAAATCCTTAAAAGGTGGCGAAAAAAATGTAATTGTAATGGAGTTTAGAAATCCGCTTGAGCCAGTAGTAATTTATAACATCACAGACAAATCAGATTTTCGGATAGTTTGTCCTGTAAGGCTGGGGGAAAGTGAGGATTTATAAAAATGAAAAACGTAAAATTGACCGTCACAAACGATAAACTGCTGATAGAGGTTGACCTTGCAGAAAAAGGAATGCTATCCAAAAGCGGTAAGTCTGTTGTAATCGCTTCTACAGAGGGAAATAAGACAATACCTGAAACAGAAAACATTAAAGTCGGCTTGAATGTGTACAAGCCCAATAAATAAGGAGGGAGTACATGAAACCCGAATATCGAAGGTTTATTTTGAAGGGAACACGGCGGCAACAAAAAGCTTTAATGAATTTAATAAAATCTAAAAATCTTTCACGAAAAGAACTTATCTTGATTTTACATACAATAGCTTTTCGGCATCCAAGTTCCGATACTTTAATGCGATAGCGCCCAGCAAATCTTTTAAATCCAAAAGACTATGTATATCTTTATAAATTTCCACAATTTCCATACCTGGTGTTTTACACCAAACATAAACAATACAATTTACATTTTCACGGTTGTTATCTAAACCACTTATTTCAATATCATACATTTCATTAAGATTACGATAAATAACATTCTCTAAATCCATAAATTTAATTTCATATGGATATCCAAGAAACGATAAAGCGTGTTTAATACCGGTTGTTGGCTTATAATCAGTCAAAATATCATCCCTTTTTAATCGATTATATCACTTATTCGATAGAGGAACAATAAGGAGGAATTTAGTATGTCAGCAAATTTTACTATTGAAATAAAAGCTCCGGAGTTAACAGATGTGCTTAAACAGCTTATAGGGGTTATTACTCCTAAAGCAATAAAAGTTGAGACCCCAAAAACGGACCCGCAGACTATGAGGTCTGCTGTTCAAGCACAAAAGCCTGTTGTTGTACCGGCACAAATAACGCAACAAGGAAACACTGTACCAACTGTACAGCAGGGACAAACTATGCCGACTGCTGTACTTCAACAGCCTGCATATCCCGTACCTGCGCAAGCACCCGTTGCGGCTACTGCACCGATTGCACCTGTCGCCTCCGCTCCTACATACAATACTGATGACTTGGCACGTGCGGCATCACAACTTATGGACGCTGGTAAACAAAAGCAGTTAATTGATTTGCTTGGTACATTTGGCGTTCAGGCGCTTACCCAGTTACCCAAAGACAAATATGGAGAGTTCGCAACGGCTCTGCGTCAACTGGGGGCGAAAATCTAATGTCGCGTAAACACGCTTTACTTACAGCATCGGGTGCGCACCGTTGGCTACACTGTACACCGTCAGCAAGGTTAGAAGAAACATTACCTGATAGTACAAGCACCTATGCGGAAGAGGGGACTCTTGCGCACAGCATAGCAGAGTTAAAGGTTCGAAAAAAATTTATCGAATCCATGAGTACACGCTCGTTTAATAGCAAGATGAAGAAATTGAAAGCTGACCCATTATACAACCAAGAAATGGATAGCTACACAGATGATTACCTTGATTATATAACGGGTGTTACAATGTCGTACCCTACTCGTCCATACATAACAGTGGAACGTAAACTTGATTTTTCAAGGTACGCTCCCGAGGGATTTGGAACAGGTGACTGTATCATCATCGGTGGCGACACTTTGCATGTTATTGATTTTAAATATGGCAAAGGCGTTGTTGTAGATGTAGAAGATAATCCGCAGCTAAAGCTTTATGGGCTTGGCGCGATTGAGGCATACGGTATGATTTACAACATTAAGAAGATTACGCTTACAATATTTCAGCCGCGTGCAAACGGCAATACAGTGAAAGAATGGACAATTGACCGCGACAAGCTGCTTGATTGGGGTGTATTCACTGTGAGACCCGCAGCCGATGCGGCATTTAAAGGGGAGGGCGATTACGCCCCGGGTGACTGGTGCAGATTCTGCCGTGCTAAGGCACAGTGCAGGGCACGCGCAAAATCTAATACTGCGTTGGAAGATTTTAAAGGCATAAATGCACCCAGTAAAATCGAAAGCGGTAAATTCCCCGCACCCACACTTTTAACTGATGAAGAAATCGGCGAAGTGCTTAAAAAAGCAATAGACATTGAAAAGTGGGCGGCCGACTTAAAGGAATATGCGCTGTCAGAAATACTAACGGGAAAAAATATACCCGGCTGGAAAGCAGTTGAGGGCAGAAGTGTTCGCAAGTTTGATGATACCGACACCGCATTTTCAGATATTACAAGGGCAGGCTATGATGAAGCCCTTTTATATGAACGCAAACCGTTGACGCTTGCAAAAGTTGAAAAGGTACTCGGTAAAGCAAAGTTTAATGAAATCGTTGGAAGTCACATCATAACTCCACCGGGTAAACCGACACTTGCACCCGAAAGTGATAAACGAAAACCATACGCACCACATGACGCGACAAGCGAATTTAAAGATGTAATTAATAATTAAAAGGAGAAATGCATTATGTATCAAAATGACGCTATGAAAGTATTAACCGGTGAAGTCCGTTTGTCATACGCAAACCTTACAACCCCGCGTGCCCCACAGGGCGGCGGTGAACCAAAGTACAGTGTGACACTGCTTATACCCAAAACTGACGTAAAAACTAAAGCTGATATAGACGCATCCATTCAGGCAGCTACACAGGATGGCATGACAAAAAAATGGGGTGGCAAACGTCCAGCAATGATACATATTCCGTTACATGACGGTGACGGTACAAAAGAAAATGGGGAACCGTTCGGTGAAGAATGCAAAGGACACTGGGTTATTTCGGCTTCAAGCAAACAGCGCCCCGAAGTCGTCGATATGTCACTCTCCCCAATTATAAATGCATCGGATATTTATTCCGGTATGTATGCAAGAGTGACAATTCGTTTCTTTGCCTACGACAGAGCGGGAAAACGCGGAATCGGGTGTGGATTAGGTAATGTACTTAAAACCCGCGACGGAGAAGCTCTCAGTGGACATGCAAGCGCAGAAAGCGATTTTGCGGGTATCGCACAGCAATCGGCGCCTGATATGCCGCAGGGATATCCGCAATATCCATCCGCGTATCCACAGCAGCCCACGGGAATGAACACACCCATGAGTTATCCTGCCGTTGACCCAATTACAGGGCAGCCGATTGCAAGGTAAGAAAATGATACATCATCTTAACATAGACCTCGAAACCTATTCCTCGGTACCAATAGCAAAGGTGGGACTGTACAAATACGTGCAGTCCCCCGATTTTCAAATACTACTATTCGGCTACTCCCTCGATGGGGCACCACCGACAGTTATTGATATGGCGCAGGGCGAAAAAATACCGCGCAATATATTCTATATGCTTAATGATAAGAACTATATAAAACACGCGTATAATGCCGCCTTCGAATGGTATTGCTTAAACAAGTTTTGGTTTTGCCCCATTAAGCAGTGGCGCGATACGATGCTTCATGGACTATACTGTGGATATACCGCTGGACTTGACGCAACGGGCAAAGCTTTAGGCTTGCCGCAGGAAAAGCAAAAACTTGCAACAGGCAAGGCATTAATCAGAACGTTCTGCGTTCCCTGTAAGCCTACCGCACGAAATGGTGGAAGAACCCGAACACTCCCAAATCATGAACCCGAAAAATGGGAACTATTTAAGAAATACAATGCGCAGGACGTTGTTACTGAGCAGGAAATTGAACGCAGGCTTTCACCGTTTCCCGTTCCCAATGAAATCCAGCACCAGTGGGAAACTGATTTGAAAATCAATGCCCGTGGTGTAGCCGTTGACCTTAGCTTAATTAATGGGGCAATTAACTGTTCCGATACGGTAACATCCGAATTGACAGATGAAGCGGTTAAGTTAACAGGACTTGAAAATCCAAACAGCGTGGCACAGTTAAAGGGTTGGCTTGAAGAGGAAACGGGGAAAGAAATTAAATCTTTGAACAAAGAAACCGTGTCAAATTTACTTAACGAAGTTGATAATAAAAAAGCCCGCCGTGTACTTGAAATACGGCAGGAACTGGGAAAAACAAGTGTTAAAAAATACACCGCTATGGACGATGCTGTTGGTGATGACGGACGCGTTCGCGGACTGCTTCAATTTTATGGGGCTAACCGCACAGGGCGCTGGGCGGGAAGAATTATTCAGCCACAGAACCTGCCGCGTACGTATCTTCAAGGTAAAATGCTCGACTATGCGCGCGAACTTGTTAAAGAAAAGAAAGTTGAAAACATTAAACTGATTTACGGAAGTGTACCCGATACACTTTCACAGCTTATTAGAACGGCATTAATACCTGCACCCGGACATGTATTTGTTGATGCGGACTTTAGCGCCATTGAAGCACGTGTTATAGCTTGGCTTGCAGGCGAAGAATGGGTACTTAATGTATTCAGAACGCACGGCAAAATATATGAAGCCTGCGCATCGCAGATGTTCGGTGTGCCGATAGAAAAAATAGTCAAGGGTAAACCCGAATACGCATTGCGCCAAAAAGGCAAAGTAGCAACTCTCGCACTTGGCTATCAAGGTGCATCGGGTGCATTAATAAACATGGGGGCATTAAAACAGGGGCTTACTGAAGAAGAATTGCCCGATATTGTTCGCCGTTGGCGTGACAGCAATAAGAGAATTGCCGCCCTTTGGTATGCGGTTGAAAATGCCGCAATATCTGTTGTAAAAATTGGGAGACCTTTAGGTGTTCGCGGCTTGATGTTTGCGCTTGAAGGTGACTATGGAACGGACCAATACTTCTTAACTATAACCCTGCCATCGGGGCGCAAACTCTTTTATGCGAAGCCGTTTCTTTCGCCAAACAAATGGGGGAAAGACAGTATTCATTACTACGGCATGAACCAAACAAATAAAAAATGGGAGGTATTGGACACTTACGGCGGAAAGCTTGTCGAGAACTGCGTTCAAGCTATTGCCCGTGACTGCTTGGCTGTGAACATTGAACGGCTTGAAAATGAGGGATATCCTGTTGTGTTCCATGTTCATGACGAAGTTGTAATTGATTGTCCAAAAGATAGAGCAGACCTCAATAAGGTCTGCTCTATAATGGGGCAACAGATAGACTGGGCGCCCGGGCTTCCGCTTAAAGCGGACGGTTGGGTAGGGGACTATTATACAAAGGATTAGGTTTTATTCATCGCTACCGTTATATGATCAGTTAGACAAACATCAAGGAAATCACGTCCTAAAGGAGTTAATTTGACACTGCCTTTTTGGATAATTGCGTCTGTTATTTTCTTGTTGGCGCCTAACGTTTTATTTAGATCCTCTGAACTAGATTTTACATATTTTTTCAATACTTTGTAACAGGAATTATTTTCAAATATATCGTATTCTTTAGGATCAGTTAACATTATATCATATGAAATAGAAACAAGCCCAAGTTGTGATAATTCAGATATAGATGTTGCTTGTACATCCAGATCGGTTATCTCTGGATTTTGTAAGAAAACATTTGTTTTTACAGCTATGTACCCTTGGCCTGAAAGTACAAGTTTATATTCGCAGAGTGGTAATAAATCATGTTTAGGACCCTGAAATAATCTAAGATTTTGAGCATCTATGGGGGCCATTTGTGAAATGATTTCTGCAAATGACGGTCGAATTTTAGAATCAAATGATTTATCCATTGATCTTGAAATCAACTTCACAAACATTTCTCTTAGTTCTTTTTCTTCTACACAGTACTGAGACTTTTGAAGTGCGGGGCCCGCAATTTGCAATTTTGGTTCTTGACGAAATTCTTTAGGAATTTTATTTACCTCAGTATAAAGTTCCCTTTTATACTCTTCAATGTTTTGGGTAACCTTTAAGCGCTTTTTTTCGGCTCTTTCACTTAATCCCCCAAATATTAAGTACCACAAATCTGCAAAAGTAGATCCTATTTCTTTGGTTGGCTTGTCCGTTAGATTTCCTATCGCATTATCAACAGACTTAGGAACCTCGATGTTCGGCGCAATTGCATTCTGAATATCCAACTTTGCTCACGATTCCTTTCTGAAATAAGGAGGCAAATAAATGCCAAAATGCCTTAAAATTATTCAGCTGTTAATCAAAATTATGATTAATCAAATGTATCTATCTTTTTGGTCTTTTATAGAACACTATAGCACAAAAGTACAGAAATTAGCAAATAAATATCATCGGAGGTAAATCTAGTGCTTCAATATGACCGACAAGTAACAATAAGCGCTGCAGGCAGCCGAAAGGCTGCCAAATGGCCGGCGCAGACTTTATATATATCAGAACTGTATGACAAACTTCAAGTGCCGACGCGTGGCACTGAAACGTTAGCCGAATATCTGCGGCTTAAAAAGTCGCAGCAGGACAATCTAAAAGACGTCGGCGGATTTGTAGGCGGTACTTTTAAAGATAACCGCCGAAAAGCAAATGCGGTAATAGGGCGCGATATTCTCACGCTTGACCTTGACCAAATAGAAGCAGGTAAAACGAACGATGTGCTACGCCGAGTGGACGGTCTCGGCTGCGGTTACTGCATATATTCAACCCGGAAGCACTCACCCGATGCACCGCGTATAAGGGTTATCCTACCGCTTGATCGCACTGTAACAGCTGACGAATACGAACCTATTGCGCGTATGGCGGCAAAATTAATCGGAATAGAAATGTGTGATCCATCAACCTTTGAAGCGTCAAGGCTTATGTATTGGCCGTCTTGCTGTGCTGACAGCCAATATGTTTATACATACGGCGATAAGTTATTTTTAAGTGCTGACGGAATGTTAGGACTATATTCAAATTGGCAGGATTATAATTCATGGCCTCAGGTGCCCGGTACACAGGACGTACATACACGCCTTGCAAGAAAGCAGGGTGACCCGACGCAGAAAAAAGGCGTCGTCGGTGCGTTTTGCCGTACATACAATATTTATTCCGCAATGGACAAGTTTTTACCGGGAACATATGAATCGGTTGACAACAGCAGTGACCGTTATACTTTTACGGGTGGGAGTACAACGGGCGGCGCGGTGATATATGAAAACGGAAACTTCATGTTTTCTCATCATGCTACAGACCCTGCAGGGGGTAAACTCTGCAATGCCTTCGACCTTGTTAGATATCATTTGTTTGCTGACAAAGACGATGAAGCTAAACCCGAAACACCCACAAATAAATTACCTTCATATTTAGCTATGTGCGAACTTGCTGTAAAAGATGAAAATGTTGCGGCATTGCTTAACAAAGAACGTTACGAAACGGCTACACAAGAGTTTGCGGGTGTTAAACCAAGTAATGACGATGAACCAGAAAACTGGATGTCAAAATTACAGGTTAATTCTCAAACAGGCGCAGTTTCAAAAACCGCAGACAATATATTGATTATTCTTGAAAATGATCCGCTTTTAAAGGGTCATATGCTTTATGATGAGTTTGCTAAAAAAGGCGTTGCGGCTGATACGCTCCCTTGGGATTTAACACATCCCGGGCGGCGGTTTTGGAGCGATAACGACGATAAGGGCGCACGTTGGTACATGGAAAAAATATATAACATAACAGGCAAAGATAAGGTAACAGACGCACTCGGACTTTGCGGAAACAATCACTCTTTCAATGAAGTAAAAAATTATCTTGCCGACTTATCGTGGGACGGTGTGCCGCGTCTTGATCGATTGTTTATTGATTATTTAGGAGCGGCTGATACGGAGTATGTAAGAGCCGTAACACGTAAATCATTTACTGCTGCTGTTGCAAGAGTATTCGACGCGGGTTGTAAATACGATACCATGCCGATTTTAACAGGGCCACAGGGACTGGGTAAATCAACCCTTCTTAATAAAATGGGCGGTAAATGGTTTACCGACGGGCTAAAGACTTTCGAAGGTAAGGAGGCGTGTGAATTAATTCAAGGTGTTTGGATAGTGGAAATCAGCGAGCTTGAAGCATTCAATAAATCGGAAGTCGGTAGAATAAAGCAGTTTTTAAGTCAAAGAATAGACCGCTTCAGGGCCGCATACGGGCGGCATGTACAGGAATGCCCGCGCTGTTGTGTGTTTTTCGGTACGTCCAACAACGGAGAATATCTCCGCGACCCAACAGGCGGCCGCCGTTTTTGGCCTGTTGACCTTGCAATGCAGAAACCAATAAAGAATGTCTTTAAGGACCTTGATAATGAAATAGACCAACTGTGGGCTGAAGCCGTGGCACGTTGGAAGTTAGGCGAACCTTTATATCTTTCAGGAGAACTGGAAAAAGCCGCAAGAGAAGAACAGGAGAACCACAGGGAACATTCTCCACGTGAGGGCGTTATTCGTGATTTCATAGAACATAAAGTACCTATCGACTGGAACAAGTGGCCACTTGAACGGCGTCGAATGTTTTGGGCGGGTGGTATGGCCGATAAAAAAGATACTGAACTTGTACCACGTGACCGTGTATGCGCTTTAGAAATATGGTGCGAAGCGTTTAATGGCGACCCTAAATATATGAAGTATCAGGATACTAAAGAAATCAATGAAATTATTTCTATGGCAAGTGGTTGGAAAAGACAAAAAACACCGAGAAAATTTGGATATTGCGG
>DHNF01000129.1 GCA_002409375.1 Ruminococcaceae bacterium UBA5423 | reverse complement strand
TTCCAGTGCGCCGCAATGCCGTATTCAGCAGTATAGTGCATTTCCCATGAGCGTATCTGCACCTCGAACGGGATTTTTTCCTTGCTGATGACGGTCGTATGCAGTGACTGGTACATGTTAGATTTCGGAGTCGAGATATAATCCTTAAACCGGTTTGGTATCGGCCTAAACATATCGTGAATAATACCCAGCACATTATAGCAATCATTAACTGTGCCGACAATTACCCGCACAGCATAAATATCATAAATCTCATCAAAAGAACGCCCCTGCATATACATTTTTCGGTATATTCCTGTAATGCTTTTTATCCGTCCGGCAACAACACATTCAATAGGAATACTTTTTAGCTTATCAGTAATACGAAGCTTTATACTCTCGATAAAGGTGTTGCGCTCTTCCTCGCGCAATGCGAGTGCCTCCTCGATTTCGCTATAGGCAACCGGATCAAGAATTCGAAGCGATAAATCCTCAAGCTCTTCCTTAACGGCGCGTATACCCAGACGGTGAGCAAGCGGCGCAAATATATCCATAGTTTCCTTGGCCTTGTCCCGGCGCTTTTGTTCGGCCAAAGAGCTTATCGTGCGCATGTTATGCAGCCTGTCTGCAAGCTTGATAATTATAACTCGGATATCCTGTGCCATAGCAAGCAACATTTTGCGCACATTCTCTGCCTGCTGCTCCTCTTTTGTTGTATATGGCAGCTTACCTAATTTTGTCACTCCGTCAACCATTGCCGCCACGTCTTTGCCAAATAGTTTGGCTATTTCATCGAGTTCAACCGCCGTATCCTCGACCACGTCGTGCAAAATTGCGGCGACAATTGTTTCGCTGTCCATACCAAGTTCAACAAGGATAGCAGCAACCATTAGCGGGTGGCAAACAAACTCTTCACCCGACGAACGCATTTGACCCTGGTGTGCGGATATGGCAATTTTGATAGCTTTGTCAATAGCCGTCATATCATATTGTTTGCCGCTGACTTCAAGCTGCGATTTTAAATCACAGGTAACGCGGGTCTTATTTATATCGTTTTGCATCAATCAATCACTCTTTCCCGACACCGCAGCTTAAACGATTCCAAATCGATGTACGTGTTAAATCCACCTTTTTGTCGACGGGCAATATTGATATTTCCAGATTATCGCCAAGGTTCTTAAGCTCAATCAAAGAGGACGCACGCAGCATTTCTAAAACAACAAGCACACGGACATACGGAATATCATTCAAATAATAGCACAGCTGAGTAAGTGATCCCTTCCAACCCTTTTTGGCACGCAAAAAACGATATACCTTTTCAATCTGCACCCTGTCCGGCATCATTTCGGCGGTATCATCGCTGCTTGATTTATCATTACGCAAAAGACTGTCAAATTTCTGCAAAGCATCTATCAAATCATCCTGTTTGAATCCCACTGCACGAATATCCTTTATCAGCACGGTGGGCGTAACTACACCCTTATATTCGTTGCGCTCCAAAGTCGCAACAAGGTTTACCGTCTGTCCGCAACTAAATGGAAAGTTTTCACAGCTTATATTAAAATAAATCGCCGAAAAGCGGACATCATCGCGCGAAACCGAAATCCGCAGATGTTTGCCCTTTCCTATCGGCATTATATTGTCCAGCCTCATTCCGAACAAACCAAAAACAGGTGCTGTATTGCCGCATCCAAAAGGCTCAAGCACAGATATAAGCGCAAGCTTTTCCACATCAATTTGTGACGGACGCAGCTTAAATTCCATTCTAAGCTCCGGCACCGGCATCACCGGATAAGCTTTTGCTGCATATTCGTTTATTCTAAGCCTAAATTCCTTTATATTTGATTTGGGCAGGCTTAAACCCGCAGCCATATCGTGGCCCCCGAAACGGCTCAATACTTGTGCACATGCACTAACGGCATCATATAAAGAAAAACCGCGAACACTCCGTCCCGAACCCTTTGCTTCATCTTCATTTGTTGTTATCAGTATGCACGGCTTGCCATAACGTTCCACAATACGCGAGGCAATAATTCCGACAACGCCGGGGTGCCAACTTTGCCCGTCAAGTACAAGCACACGATCGGCAAGAAGTTCCGGTCGGCTTTGTATTTGCTCGGTTATTTCATTTAATATTAAATCTTGTGCCGACTGTCGAATACTATTGCACTGTTGAATCTGATTTGCAAGCGTTTCAGCTGTCTCGTCACTTTCGGTCAACAACAGGCGAACGGCCAAATCCGGCGTATCCATTCGGCCCGCGGCATTGATCCTGGGTGCGAGGGAAAACACAACTGATGTTGAACTTAAATTTCGGCTTTTCATGCCGGCAACCTTTGTTAATGCTTTTATACCCGGTCTTTGGCAAGAGTTTAAGATATCCAGTCCTGCCCTTACAAGCTTTCGGTTTTCGCCTGTCAAAGGCACGACATCGGCCAGTGTACCGATTGCTACCAAATCGCCGTATTTTTCAAGTACGGTATCGGAATCACCCTCAATAGCACATGCCAGCTTAAACGCCACACCTACACCGGCGTATTCCTTATACTGGCTGCTGCAATCCGGGCGATGCGGGTTAACAACCGCAACAGCGCGGGGCAGCTCTGTGGGAGGTTGGTGGTGGTCGGTAACAATAACATCAATTCCTAATTTGCCGGCATGCTCAATTTCATTAACAGCAGCCACGCCGTTGTCTACGGTAATAATAAGGCTAACTCCCTGCTTTGACAACAGGTCTATGCTTTCGATGTGCAGACCGTAGCCCTCATCCTCACGCTCAGGTATATAGTATACGATATCCGCGCCCTTTTGCTGTAAAAAAGTATATAACAAAACAGTGGCTGTTATGCCATCCGCATCATAATCTCCGTAAACTGCAATCTTTTCGTTGCTGTATAAAGCACTCTGTATCCTGTCCACGGCAAAATCAATATCCGCAAAAGCAAAGGGGTCATCGCCGATTTCTCCGCCAAGAATATACTCGGCAACATCGGCCGGGTCGGTAATTCCACGCGACACAAGCAGCAATGCCAAAAAATGATGTATTTCGCAATCCTCGGCAAGCTGTGCAGCAGCGTGTTTGTCAACATCGGGCACAACCCAGCGTTTCACACCCACGACAACCCCTCCTTTTTTTCAATATTCTATCATTATTATCTACTCTATTCAACTAATACTACTCTACAATTAAAAAATTCGACAGCTTCAATGCTTAATAATAAACAATTCACCCGTCTATAAGCAATGCGGAACGCCGGGGACGGC
>DHNF01000111.1:5349-7719 GCA_002409375.1 Ruminococcaceae bacterium UBA5423 | reverse complement strand
ACACCCTGATTTCACTGCGGAATTTAACGAAAAAGCTCTGGACAACTATTTGTCTTTTCAATATGTTTTACCGCCCGAAACTTTTTTTAAAGGTGTTTACTGTTTACCACCTGCACATTATATATTGGTAAAAGACGGTAAGGTTAGCCAGCACCGGTATTGGCAACCGATATTTAATCCAGACGACAATATGACAATTAATGAAGCTGTTGATGAAATCGAGCGGGTGTTTGAAAACTCGGTAGAAGCACACCGTATAAGCGATGTCGAGGTTGGATGTTTTTTGTCAAGCGGTGTTGATTCAAGCTATGTTGCAAGCTATTTTGCGGGTCAAAAGGCTTTTACTGTGGGGTTTGATGACGGCTCTCATTATAACGAAATCGAATACGCCGCAAAGTTTGCAAAGCAAGCCGGTATACAGCATTTTACACATATAATCAGTGATGAGGAATATTGGAATGCTCTGCCCGATGTGCAATATTTCCTTGATCAGCCGTTGGCCGACCCGTCCTGTGTTGCACTTTATTTTGTGTCAAAGCTGGCATCTCAGCATGTGAAGGTGGTGCTATCGGGCGAGGGCGCGGATGAGCTGTTCGGCGGGTATCGGATTTATCACGAACCGTTTTCACTTGCAGCATACCAAAAGCTGCCGCTATGGCTAAGGTGTATATTGGCATCGATTGTATCGGTTTTGCCTGACTTTAAGGGCAAGTCGTTTATTATACGCGGTTCCAAAACGATTGAACAGCGCTTTATAGGCAATGCTTATATGTTTACGCAGCGCGAAAAGGCACGGCTATTAAAAAATGTTGGAGCAACTGACCCCGCCAAGCAGGTGTCAAAGCTTTATGAGCAAACAAAAGGGCAGCATGATGTAACACGAATGCAGTATATTGACATTAACAGTTGGATGGTGGGGGATATACTTTTTAAGGCTGATAGAATGAGCATGGCTAATTCTATAGAGTTGCGCGTTCCGTTCCTTGACAAAGAGGTGTTTTCAGTTGCATCGCGTATACCAGTCAAGTACCATATAGCAGAGGGTACCACAAAATACGCGTTGCGCCTGGCTGCCAAAAGGCATATTCCTGAAGATGCTGCGGACAAGCCCATACTTGGATTTCCGGTGCCTATACGCATCTGGCTTAGGCAAAAAAAGTATTATGACCGTGTCAGTGCGGCCTTTGATTCTGATACCGCCCGCCGCTTTTTTAATACGGATGAAATTAAACGCCTGCTTGATGAGCATTACAAAGGCAAAAAAGACAACAGCCGTAAAATCTGGACAATTTATGTATTTATTGTTTGGTATAATATTTATTTTTAAAAATTTAGATGGCACGATGTCCTCATCATGCCATCTTTCATAATATGTGTTATGTTTTGATACATCGACGGTATGGTGGAATCCCGCCCT
The DNA here is from genome assembly GCA_002409375.1 of Ruminococcaceae bacterium UBA5423. Classification (GTDB taxonomy): domain Bacteria; phylum Bacillota; class Clostridia; order Oscillospirales; family Acutalibacteraceae; genus Avimonas. Next base: position 6,302 of record DHNF01000111.1, on the reverse strand, counting down.
ACAAATCATGGACGGTATTTTTATTATTATATTTTAGCTTTTTCAAGTGTTTTCTGCTTTGTTTCATGGCCAAAAATCGTGATACAGCCAACAGGGCAATTGTCGGCACAGGCACCGCATCCGATGCATTTGTCAAAGTCGATTTTAGCCAAGTAGTTTTCCACGTGGATTGCATCGTGCTCGCAGACCTTTACGCATTTCATGCAGCCTATGCAGCCGACTTTGCACGCCTTGCGCACAATACCTCCTTTGTCATGACTTGAACAGCGAACTACGCCGCGCGCATTGCCCGGTGCCATTACTATAAGCGATTTAGGACATGCCGAAACGCATTTTGTGCATCCTCTGCACAAGGAAGCATCGACGCGTGCAAGACCGTCCTCAATCGTTATTGCACCGTATTCGCAAACTGCTGCACAGTCGCCGTAACCAAGACATCCGTATCCGCATGCCCAGTTGCCTCCATAAAATTGGTTTGCGGCAGCACACGAATTTATTCCGATGTATTCTAACTTGCGGGTAGTAAAGTCTTCACGTCCACCGCAGCGTACAAAAGCGGTCATAACCTGATAATCGCTGCCGTCTAACCCAAGTATTTCGCTCGTTCTGTCTGCGACAGCAGCCCCACCGGGTGTGCAGAGCCCCACTTTTGCATTGCCCCCAGCCATAGCCTCGGCATATGCTTCACAACCCGAATATCCACAAGCGCCGCAGTTTGCCCCGGGCAAGGCGTCACGCAGCCGCTCCGCCTTTTCGTTTCGTGGCACGGCCATAACAGCCGAGGCTATTGCTAAAATTAGTCCGGCTAATAGCCCTAAAGCGGTCAGTATGCCAACTGCCAGCAGTATTTGTTGAGTCATATATACCCATACCTTTCATTGCTTTACCAAAAAGAGTAAAGGCTTTTAGAAAATAAACTTATACTGTTTCTTGTTAAAAATATAGAAATAGCT